>DAOUWT010000345.1 GCA_030666985.1 Chloroflexota bacterium | reverse complement strand
CGCATCGCACCCGAAGATGCCCAGGGGGATTACGAAGCCCTCGTGGAGCGTGTCCAAGCCCTCATCGAAATCCCCGACCTGGACCCCGTGAGCTTCATGGATTTCGAGCGGGAGACCCCCTACACCGGCGCGTTAACCGCTCCCTACCGGCTAGATTGCGCCCTCACCTACCGCCTCCCCGAAGGCGCCAACCCCAACCTGGCCCCCACCCGCCGAGTAGACCGCGAACTCAACACCGAAGAGTGGAAAACCATCATAAATAAAGCCTGGGAGGCCGGCATCCCCCACCTGATCTTCACCGGCGGAGAAGCCACCCTCCGCGACGACTTGGTGGAACTCATCTCCCACGCCGAGGCTAACGGGCAAGTCACCGGCCTGCTCACCGGGGGAGAGCGCCTGGCCGAGAAAGCCTACCTGGACGAACTCCTCCAAACCGGCCTCGACCACCTCATGGTCGCCCTCGACCCATCCAACCAAAAAGTCTGGCAGGCCCTGGAACTCATCTGCCCCGAAGACCTCTACACCACCGTCCACCTCTCCATCTCATCCGCTTTTGCAGACGACCTCCCCAATATATTACCCCGCCTGGCCAAAATGGGCGCCAACGCCCTCTCCCTGAGCATAGACGATAAAAAAGACCTCTTCCTCACCAGAGCTATCGAGGATGCCCAAAATCTAGCCGCCGAGGTGGGACTGCCCCTCAAGTGGGATCTACCCGTCCCCTACTCCGCCCACAACCCCGTAGCCCTCGAAGAAGAAGCCGAGGACGCCCAAGCACCCCAGGGAGCGGGGCAAGCCTGGCTCTACGTTGAACCCGATGGCGACATCCTCCCCACCCAGGGCGTCAATCAGGTTTTGGGGAATTTGCTGACCCAACCGTGGGATGAAATTTGGGACGCGGCGCGTTAGTATATTGGGGATTGGTAGATTTGTATATTGGTAGATTAGTACATTGGTAGATTGGTAGATTTGTATATTGGTAGATTTGTGCATTCATCACCAGTTTACCAATATACTAATTTCCCAATATACCAGTCTCCCAGTTTCCCAATATACCAGTCCCCCAGTTTCCCAATATACCAGTCTCCCAGTTTCCCAATATACCAGTTTCCCAGTCTACCAATATACCGACTTATGCCCCTAACCCTCGCAGAATGGGATCAACGCTTTCGGCAGCAGGCCACCTGGACAAGTGACCTGCGCTCTTACCTCTACCCCAAAACCGGCCTGGAGAAGGCTCAAAAAGTGCTGGATGTGGGCTGCGGAACCGGGGCGCTGATCCCCGAACTATGCGCCCAAAGTGAGGCCCAAGTTTACGGGGGGGATTGGGACACCGCCTGCCTGGGGATGGCTATACGCAAAGCCCCGGCGGGAATCTTTTTTGGGGGAGACGCTCACACCCTGCCCTTTCCGGCGGATACCTTCGAACTGACCCTGTGCCATTTTCTACTCCTGTGGGTGGACGACCCTGTGGAGACGGTGCGCGAGATGCGGCGTGTCACCAAGCCTGGAAGGGGAATCCTTGCCCTGGCCGAACCCGACTACGGGGGGCGGGTAGACTATCCCCCAGCGTTTGCCAAACTCAAGGACATCCAAACCCAGGCCCTCCGCCGCCAAGGAGCCGATCCCTACCTGGGACGCAAACTACGCAGCATCTTCGCCCGGGCCGGGTGCCAAGAGATCATGACCGGGGTGCTGGGCGGGCAGTGGAGCGAATCCCCCTCCCCAGCGGAGCAGGCCCTGGAGTGGAGCGTCATTACCGAAGATGCCGGGGGCACGATCACGGCTCAGGAACTCCACCACCTCCAAGCCCGCGACAAACTCGCCTGGGAGCGGAACGAGCGCACGCTGTACGTCCCCACTTTTTATGCCTGGGGGAAGGCTTGAGAGGGTGCAGAGGGTGCAGAGGAGGCAGAGGGTGCAGAGGGTGCAGAGGAAGTACGAGAGGCCAGTATCTCCAAAAACTCAAAACCACAAACGGCTATGCGAAGCACAAAAGCACAATATTGTTTCTCCCCGCGTCTCTGCGTTAAATAAGGATCTAAAACTATGCCTGCTTCAACTAAACTTACTTCACGCTTCATAGAAGCCCTCACCCATGCCTTCCGGCTGCACGACGGGCAAGTCCGCAAGCAAACGGGAACGCCCTACATCGCCCATCTCCTCAGCGTTACGGCCCTGGTGCTGGAAGCGGGGGGGGACGAAGACGAGGCTATCGCGGCCCTGCTGCACGACGCGGTGGAAGACCAGGGGGGACGCCAAACCCTGCGGGAGATACGTCAACGCTTCGGGGAGCGGGTAGCCGAGATTGTGGATGGCTGCACAGATGCCTACATCCAGCCCAAACCTCCCTGGCGAGAGCGCAAAGAAGAATACCTGGCCCACCTGCGCACAGCATCCCCCAGCGTGCGGCTGGTCTCCCTGGCCGATAAGCTCCACAACGGGCGTTGTATTTATCGAGATTTAAGAGAAAATGGGGAAGAAATCTGGAGGAAATTCAATGGAGGGAAAGAGGGGTCTTTGTGGTATTATCGAACGCTGGCCGAGATATTCCAAGAGACTGGCGATGATGCAATGACGATGGAGTTTGTGGATTTGGTCAGGAAGATTGAGGAAGCAGAGTGAACAGGGTAGGCAAGGTAAACAGGGGAAACAGGGGAAACAGGGGAAACAGGGAAACAAAGGAGACAAAAGATGCAGAAGAACCAGAAGAACCAAAAGAGACAGAGGAGACAGGAGATGCAAGAAATGAGTAACCCATTAACCCTTAACGACTATCAAAAATTAGCCGCACGCACCTCCGGAGCGGGGGGAAACGGGGAACGTCGTCTAATAGTTTCTGCCCTTGGGCTAGCGGGGGAGGCGGGAGAGTTTGCCAACAAGGTCAAGAAGATGACGGCCCACGGCCATCCCTTG
>DAOUWT010000367.1 GCA_030666985.1 Chloroflexota bacterium | reverse complement strand
CCTCCCCCAAATTTGACACGTATTTCGGCACATTTGGGGGAGGCCGGGAGGGGGCACCGGCGTTGATTTTTCCAGAGTTTTTAGAAATATAGTCAATTGCGACACGTGTTTCACGTGTCACGACTTATCCTGATTTTAGGCCGATACGCTACACAAAATACCAGTCCTGACGTACACTATAGGTATGAGAATTCTGGAAATATTCGATCAACTCCAAAGAAAGTTCATAGACCGCGTTTCAGAGCAACTAACCCGGGGAGAGGAAGTCCGGGAACAATTCCTGCATCAGGTAACTCGCTACTATAACCTTCTCCAGCAATCAATAGTTACCGGAGATTCCCAATGGTTGCAGCCCATTCTCATAGAATGGGTTCAGGTTCGCACTCAGAGCGAGGTTGAAAAACAAGAAGCCAGCCTAACCGTGCTTCTTAACCAAATTTTCATGATCACTCACCAACTTGCCAGCGAGGAGTTGAACCCCAAAGAGGCCCTTAACTTCATGGGGAAACTCTTGCCCATTCACACCGACGCCCTCGAATATGTCACTCAACAGGAAACGCAAGCTTACATTGAGCATATTTCCCAGGAACTTGAGAATGTGCGCCTGCAACTCGAAAAACTTGACCGCAGCAAATCTGATTTCATATCCGTGGCTGCCCACGAGCTTAAGACCCCTCTTACGCTCATCGAAGGATACATGGATATGCTTCGTGAGAGCGTGCCAAACACTACTCAGACTGCCTTGTTCCTTGATGGAGTAGGGAACGGCACAAGACGCTTGCAGGAAATTGTTGGAGACATGATCGACGTTTCTCTAATTGATAACAACCTGCTTGATCTCAATTTTCGACCAATTTGGTTCAATCGCTTGTTGGCAATGGCACAAAATGAGTTTAATGACGCCGTCAAGGAACGTAATCAAATCTTGAAAATACACCCTTTCCCCGGCGTAGATGCCATGACCTATGGTGACGCAGAGCGGATTTATCAGGTTTTGAGAAACTTGTTCTCCAATGCAATCAAGTACACCCCAGATGGCGGCGAGATCACCATTGATGGGCGTTCATTGCCGGGTTTTATTGAAATCACCGTAACGGACACCGGGATTGGGATTGCCTCAGACGACCAGGAACGCATCTTTGAAAAATTCGGACACCTGGGGGATGTTTCCCTCCACTCTAGCGGAAAGACCAAATTCAAAGGCGGAGGCCCCGGATTGGGCCTCTCGATTGCCAAAGGGATTGTCGAAGCTCACGGCGGCACAATTTGGGTTGAATCCAAAGAATGTGATGAAATAACATGTCCCGGATCAACTTTTCATATCCTCTTCCCAATTCACGAATCCCCGCCCGATGAGAAAGCCAAGAAATTATTCCAATATACGGAAACTCGTGAAGAGTGAAACGTAAAACGTGAAACGTGAAAACGTGAAATTGGAAACCTTCACTCTCGCTCTAGCTGGATCGCCAGATCCAGCGGGTATTAGTAAGCGTTCAGAGGGTGTTTGAAAACATCAATTTTTTTCCACGATCAAGCCGGAAACATTCCGGCGGTGCCCAGCCAACGAAATCCGGCGGAATATGTTTCCGCCTCGATCAATTGAAGTGTTTATTATGCCTGAACGGTTACAAAACTTAATGCCACTAATACACTTCGTCTGAAATCCTTCACGTATCACGCCTCACGTTTCACTAAATCTATGACAAAATCAATTACACCAAAACGCTTCCTTTCTGAACGTGCTCTATTGGTCGGAGTAGACATTTACCAAAATGACAGTTTATTCCTCCTGGATGATTCCTTAGCGGAGTTGCGGCGTTTGGCCGATACGGCTGGGTTCGAGGTGGTTGGGCAGGTCACGCAGAGACTCAAGCACCCCAATCCGAAAACCTTCATCGGGGCCGGAAAAACCAAAGAGGTACGCGCCTTGGCGGAAGATTTAGAAGTGGCTGTCGTGCTCTTTGACGATGAACTTTCTCCCCGTCACCAGCGTGAACTAGAGGGAATTATAGGGGAGGACGCCCGCGTCCTGGACCGTACCGCGCTGATCTTGGATATTTTTGCCCAGCACGCCCACACACGGGAAGGCGCTCTCCAGGTGGAGCTGGCCCAATACGAATACCGGCTTCCGCGCCTCACGCGGGCGTGGACGCACCTTGTACGGCAGGCCGGGGGTGGGGGAGGGCGCACAGGGGGAGCGGCCGGGGTGGGGTTGCGCGGGCCTGGTGAGACCCAGCTAGAGACGGATCGCCGCGTCATTCGGCGCCGCATCAGCCATCTCAAAGGGGAATTGGAAAAAGTCCGCGCCCACCGAAAGCGACACCGCTCCCGCCGTAAGGAATCCCGTATCCCCATCATCTCCTTGGTGGGCTATACCAACGCCGGTAAATCCACCCTCCTGAACCAGCTTGCCGAAGCAGATGTATACGTTGCCAACAAATTATTTGCCACCCTAGACCCCACCACGCGGCGGGTTGAATTCCCCGACAGCTCGATAGCTTTGTTCACAGACACGGTTGGATTTATCCAGAAATTGCCTACTACCCTTGTGGCCGCTTTTCGCGCCACTTTGGAAGAAATTGCCGAAGCGGATTTGTTGCTCCACGTGATCGACATCACTCACCCTCAGGTGCATGCCCAGGCCGAAGCCGTCCACCAAACCTTGCAAGAAATCGACGCCGATCATATT
>DAOUWT010000073.1 GCA_030666985.1 Chloroflexota bacterium | reverse complement strand
AGGGGATTGCCACACCCCCAAAATACGGGGGTTCGCAATGACATCTGGTTAACACGGCAACAGTGACTGGCCAAGTTTGGCTAGTGATATTGCCACACCCCAAAAACCGGGGTTCGCAATGACAGTGAAAAAGTGTAAGAGATTATGGCATGAAAACATTAAGAAAATTGTCTCGAAATACTCGTCTGAGTCTTTATATTAGTTTGTTTGTACTCCTATTCTCGGGAGTGGGATTGAGCGCCTCGTTGGTTCGAGCGACTGGTACTGGCCAGCAGCCGACGGTTTCTGTCCCTACCGTCACAGGGACGCAGACGGGACCCATGGCCATTGTCTATTCTGACCCAGAGGATCAGATCAACGTGCGCTCAGGCCCTGGGGTTAACTATCCCAAAGTTGGCGTACTCATCAATAGGGAGGAAGTCCCGGCTATCGGGAAATCCGTTGGCGGTTCTTGGGTTCAGATTATTTACCTGGGAGTGGAAGAAGGAGTGGCCTGGGTTTATTCGCCCTTGGTGCGTCTTAGCGGAGAGCTGCCCATTGTCGAGCCGCCGCCGACCCCCACGCCGCTCACTACCCCCACCATTGACCCCACTCTGGCGGCCCAGTACGTGTCGGACATTCCCCCCACGCGAAAGCCCACCTATACTCCTCCCCCGCTGCTGGTGATTCCCACCTATCCTCCCCAAGAAGATTCCCTTGGTGCCGGGGGGCTGCCGATGGGGTTTTTGATCATGGGATTAGTTATATTTGGGGTGCTAGGTGTTATTGTCTCTTTTTTGCGGGAAATGTGATGCGTGAAGACGTGAAACGTGAAGACGTGAGACGCGAGACGTGAGATGTGAAACGTGAGACGTGAAGACGTGAAACGTGAGGAATTCATATATGCAAACAGCCCCGGTAGAAACCGGGGCTGTTATTTTTTGATACTTGATTAAATTTTGGGTAGCGGTCACTCTTTACGTAACACGTTTCACGCAACATCGCGAAGCATCCTCGCGCTTTGCGTGCCCTTTGGGCAGGGAGACGCACTACGCAACTTGAGTATTAGCAACAACTCTCGCTGCTTCCACATCCGCCGCAGGCTGATGTGGCTACTTGCTCAAGAGGTTCTATGCGAAAACCAGTTCGCCCATTATCTTGCACATAAGCGATGGTAGCGATTTTCAGGTAGGCTAGAGTTCGGTTATCAACGATAACCTTCACGTCATGGCTTGTGTAAACTTGGTCGTCGTCTCGGACGTCCTTATCGAAAGCCATTCCGTATTGAGGGCCGCCTCAACCAATGCCTGAGATAAATACGCGGAGGGCGAGGTCCTTTTGCTCTTGTTGGGCTAGTAAATCTTGAACCGCGGTCGCGGCTTCTGGGGTAAGGTTGATCATATTTTTGTTCCTCGGGTGTCCTGTGCAACGTATAGAAAAATTATAGTGGTTCCTATCGAAAAGTTGTGGGGGATTCTAACAGATGCCAAGAGAGTGTCAATAGGCTGAGAGATATTTCTATAAAGTTCTTATAAATGCAACATCTTCCCGTAGTCAGGCAGCAATTCTCAATATGAAAACTCAGCATGATAAAACGGGTACGCGAAGCGGCCAATCGGATTGGCGGGTAATGTGCTTAAATCCGCCCAACTCGGTTGGACTTCTACCCGGTGGAAAGTAGCTTTGTTTCTATAATTGGAATTGCTGTTCCTGAATTCCTTATCCTTCCAAATCGAATAACATTTCTACTAATTCATCTAGTAACTCTTCTTGGTAAGATACATCTCCACTCACTTGAGCGAATTGAATATCAGCCAATAAACTGTGCAAGTTTTCCTCCTCATCTGCGGCTAAATCTCCTTCTTCGAGAAGTGTCTCGGCGCGTTTTACCAGGATGGTGGTTTCTGGTGAGGGCTGAATTTCTGCCGTTTCTTCCATACGTGATTTAGCTGCTAAAAGCTCTTTTTCGCTCAAGCGGGCGGGCGAAGCTTCAACGCTGACGTGTTCCTCTTTACCGGTTTTGCGGTCACGCGCGGTAACGGTGAGGATACCATTCACGTCGAAATCGAATTTAACGGTGATTTTTGGTGTTTCGCCAGGATTTTCTGGTTCTAGTTCATCAATCAAGAATTCGTCTAATAAGGTATTCTTAGAAGCTGTTGCATTTTCACCTTGATAAACCTTGACGTGAATGGCATCTTGCTCGGGATATAGGGCGGAAAAAACTTTTTCCTTTGTCACTGGTATGGTGGTGTTGCGGTGGATTAGGCGACCAAAACGGTCTTCGATAATTCCACCCCAACGGGGTTCTACCACCGAGATGCCCAGGGAGTGGGGGGTTACGTCTACTAAAATGGCATCAATCACTTCCCCAGCGATAATGGCCGCCTGCACACCTGCCCCCAGGGCCACAGCCTCTTCGGGGTTGATGGAGGTTTGGGG
This sequence comes from Chloroflexota bacterium, assembly GCA_030666985.1. Classification (GTDB taxonomy): domain Bacteria; phylum Chloroflexota; class Anaerolineae; order Anaerolineales; family UBA11858; genus B10-G9. Next base: position 8,036 of record DAOUWT010000073.1, on the reverse strand, counting down.
ATGAATTCTTAGATGAGAGGAGATTAACTCTCGCACCATGGGGATGCGTGTGGAACCACCAACTAACAAGACCTCGCTAAGTTCCTCTGGGGTTGCTTCACCATCTTCCAGTACCTGGTCTATAGAATCCAGGGTTTCTGCTAGCAAATCTTGAATCAATATCTCAAAATCGTACCGGCTGATTTCTAGTTCCAAATGCAGGGGAATGTCATTCTTTTCTATGATATATTCTTCTTTGACCCACGTGAATGGGTGGGAGGAAAGTTGGATCTTGGCTTCTTCAGCCGCACGCACCAAGCGTGCCCACGCCCGCCGATCCTGCCGTAAATCAACTTCATGCTCTTTTTCGAATTCATCAGCGATATACTCTGCCAGCAAGCGGTCGAAATCATCACCTCCAAGTTGCGTGTTACCGTGACTGGCACGCACCTCGACGATCCCGCCCATCAATTCCACCAGGGAAGCATCGAATGTGCCACCCCCCAGGTCGTACACCAAGACCAACTGATCCTCGGCGCGGTTTAGGCCGTAGGCCAGAGCTGCCGCAGTAGGCTCATTGATGATCCGGCGCACTTTGAATCCGGCAATTTCACCGGCATCTTTGGTGGCTTGGCGGGCTGCATCAGAGAAAAAAGCTGGCACAGTAATTACCGCTTCAGTGATTTCCTCTCCAAGATTGTGTTTGGCAATGTCTTTTAGTTCACGTAAGATAAAGGCTGATATTTCTTGTGGCGTGAACTCCTGGCCGGCCAGGTTTTCACGAGCATCGCTGCCCATCTTGCGTTTGATAGAGCGCACGGTGTTCTCAGGCTCGATAATGTACTGATTGCGGGCCGGAGTTCCGACCAGCCACTCTTGATCTTGGGAATAGCCCACCACAGAGGGGATTATGCGTTCATCTCCATTGGGGAGCATCTGTGGCGTTCCGTTTTTAACAATGGAGACGCCTGAATTGGTTGTGCCCAGGTCAATACCAACAATTTTTTTCATGATTTTCTCGATTTCCTACTTCTAAAAGATTTTCTAAAAAACAAGTGTGCGTGTATGCAAGTATGCGAGTGTGCAAGTATGCAAGTGTGCAGGTATGCAAGTGGCAAGTATGCACGGCCACGCATCACTCTTCACGTTTCACGTTTTACGCATCACTCATTACTTATTACGCATCACTCTTCACGGCCTATATACTACTACCTCCGCATACCGTAAAACACCAAATTCACTACGGTACCCACGCCGTTCTTCGGCGATGATCGTGCCTGACTTGGTTACTTTTTCCGTCTGGGAGATTCTTTTGACAGCGACATGTAGATAAGGGTCAAAGGGATGGCCAACGCTGGGGATGGGAGTCACCCCACCCGCTTCGAGGATGCCCAGCAAGCGCCCGCTTACCAGCCGCAGGCCCTCCAACCATCCGGCCAGCATCGCCCTATCAGCGGGAGAAACGAGCACCGCTGTGGCAGACGATGACATGGCTACCTCAGAAGAGGCCGCATCTACCCCAGGGGAGGCCGCTAACTTGTCCCGGATCGCCAAGTATTTTTTGCCGCTTGTTACGGCGTTTTCCACGCTATCCAGGGCGGGGAGTATAGCCTCTAGCAACTCTCGCCGGGTTGCTTCTTCACGTTCTTTTAACAGAAATTCCAAAGGTTTTGCATCTCCATCTTGAGAACTTCTAAGAGCGTCGAGGGCTTGCTCTGTCTTTTGGACCTGTGTTTCTGACAAGAGGTTGGCCTTGTATTGCGCTTTTCCTAATTTGTGGATTTCTTTAGCAAGTGGATTTTCTTTGTCAACAACAGCACCCTCTGAGGTGGATAACCCCGATTCTACACGTGCCAACAATCGTGCTAGCGACTCCCATACTTGACGTCTTGCACTCATAAGGGCACCCCGCGATAGTCCTTTTGGAAGTTTTTCTGCCCTAGATCGCCGTGTTTGCGCAAGAGTATCCATATATCTTCGGCCTGTACATCCAAATCGAATTTGATTTTGCGCTTGCGAGGATCCCAGGGATAAGGGGGGCGAAAGAGGAAAAGATCGGTTTCTTCTTTGACTTTATCCGTTCGGAGCTTTTCATAAGCAGCCCGAATTAACTTGAACGAATCGGGATCGTCTTCAGGGGAATGTTCGCGCACCTGCGCAAAATAGGCGCGTTTGATTTGCCGGGGAGAAGCGCCTCGCATCAGGCCCAGCACCGCGTAAGGGTCGCTGCTGTTCAGGTCTGGGGGGCGAGTCTCCTGGCGGGGGTTTTGCTCTTGCTGGGGGGGTGACTGCTTGTCGGATGGTGACATGGTAATTTGCTCTTTTATGAGAAATCAGGGAGGTTGAAAAAATCAGGAAGGCCAAGCAAGTTGGGGAGGCCAGGGATGCCAAACACATCAAATATGCCATGAGGGATGTGGAGATTGGGGAGTTTAGCTAGGGTTGGGATGATGCCAGGGCCTATATCTTCTATTACCTGTCGTACTCCATTTGGCTCCAAGTATACATAACCAATAAAATTAATTTTATCTAGCAGATTGCTGTTACGTTCCCGTCGAGCAATTTTCTCGGCTCTATTCCAATAGCGTTCGGCTTCTCGAAAATTGCCTATTGCGGCATAGTAAATACCCATATTCAAGTAGGTTCGGCCCAGATGTTGCCTTTGCTTTACCGCTCTGTCTAAGTACTCCTTGCCTATTTCCAGGGCTTCGTGGTTAATGGCCAACTCGCCAATTTCTGCCAAAATTGGATAATCAGGCGAGGCGTGTTCTTCGGCGCATTTTAATAAGGGGTGGACACTTTCAAAATCAAAATCAAGGCGGTCAAGGCAAAACTCAACTTGACTTATGTAGAATTTACCAGGTATACGGGAGACATTCTCTTCTGCTTCTTCTAATACTTGCCAGGCACAATCCAACTCTTCGTTTTGGAGCCAAACTCGCAAAATATCTTCATAGACCATCAAGTCCTGGGGGGCATTGATTATGGCTTGGTCAAGATATTCTTGCGCCTGTTCTTCATTGCCGTCTACGAGGTAATAATGTCCTAACCCTACCATTGTGTGACTGTTGTCAGGTTGATACTCTAACGCTTCTTTGTAGAGTCTGATTGTTTCTGAAGTCCCGTGCCAGCGGAGGGCGTCTTCTGCCTGGTCTACATAATAGCCGGATAATAGGTGACGTGCTTCTATGTTTTCTGGGTCTATGTCCAAGATGGCTTCCCAATATATTGTGGGATCAGCGTTGTTTTGCCAAGAGCCACGGGATTCGGCTAACTCTCCTTGCCGGAGCAGGGCCTTGATATTTTTGGGGTCGCGTTCGAGAATGCGCTCATATTCGTTCTCGGCTGCTTGGAGGCGGCCTACATTTGCCAGCCCATTAGCGAGGTGGTGGCGTGTTTCCAGATTATCGGGATTGTATTTTACCGCGTGGCGATAGACGCGGATGGCTTCGTCAAAGTCTCCCGCTTTCAGGTAGGCTTCTGCCGCGCGTGCCCAGAGGTTGGATACCTCCTGGTCGGTAAGAGCGTCGGGGTGATCATCCCGGCGTGGGCGGCGGCGCAGGACTTCGCGCCAGGCCTCTCCCGCTTTTGTAAATTCTTCGTCGTGTTCATAAGCAAGGGCAAGATTATAGATTTGCCGGAAGTTGCCTTCCATTTCATAAGCTTCTTCCCAATGCAATTTGGCTTCCCGCCAATTTCCGGCAGTGGCTTTCTTATAGGCGATGCGTTGGCGTGCCTGGGAAATCAATTCATCTAGGCTGCTCTGTGTTTTATGACGATTGGCCTCATTTGCTGCGGCGAGAGCGTCTTCGGGCTGGTCCTTTTCGAGATGTGATTCAGCAATTGTATGATAAATCTGAGCTAGATTGTGTTCCAGGTGGGGCATGCGAAGGCCAGATGTGTAAGCCCTTGTCCACAGTTTGCGAGCACCTTTGAAGTTCTCTTGCCCCATTGCCAGAACGCCGAGATAGTAGCGGGCCAGTCCCTTTTCGGCGGGATTTGCAGCGGCCTCAATAGTGTCGGAGAGCATTTTGTACGCTGCTTCTTGCTCTTCTTGGTCAAGGGCGACAATTCCCTGCCAGAGGAGGGGGGCATTTTGCGAAAGGGTGTATGGACGGCGGGAGAAAGCACTTACATCATTTAACATACTCTGCTCGATAGGCTCTAATGTCCCCCAAACCGGGTCTTCCGACGGCTCTTTCCCCTGTTGTTGCAGCGCAAGAGCCAAGGGATAAGCGGCACGCTTCACGAATTTCTCATCCTCACTTCGTATAGCCACCTGGTAAGCCTCGACAGCCTCTTCCAGCATGTCTTGGTGATGAGCCGCCAGCCCATAATGGAGCGCATAACACGCATCTTCGGAGTTCAATGAGAAAGCTTTCTTTAGATCATTCAAGCCAGCCTGCGGTTCTCCACCCTCACCGTAAAACCATTTAAGCCCACGCCGAAAATATCCTTCTGCAATGCCCTCTATGGGTTGAAGTTCTTGTGGCTCAATGCCCTCCCATATCTCGAGGGCTTTGGTGTAATTTGCTTGTTTAAGAGCCTTTAACCCGTTCCTGCGATGAGCGGCTGCTTTTTGTTTTGCGCGTTTATCTTTTGCCATTTTTTACCATTTTTGGTAGCGGTTAAGTACCTTCTCAAAATCTTGGGGTGGGGCTGAGACCTCCGAGGTTTGCATTCAAAACCTCGGAGGTCTTGCCCCCATTTTTTGAGATGATACGCGGTTAACAACGGAGCGTATTATATCTTGAGATTTTGATGAGTAAAAGGTGTTTGGTAGGACTATCACGCATCACTCATCACGCATCACTCTTCACTTCGAACATCCCGTTCTCTTTGTTGATGAAGATTGCTCCGCTATTAGCCTTTAACTCATTTTTCACAAAACTAGCAAATTCCTCTTTGCGCTCTTTTTTAACCCCGAGCTTGACGCTGGAGAGCACATAGTCCACAAGCGGCCCCACCTCGGTCACGCGGAGGGCGTTTTCTTGGCGGTAGAGCCTAACGCTTGGAAACCATTGCCCAAGTTGAGATGCTCCATTTTCCAGGGTAAAGTCAACCTTTTCCGCTTGGTGATTGGCCGCTAAACTAGGGTCGAATCTGGCAACCAGGGCCGGTAACTCGCTCATGTGATTTTCGCCCACGGTAGCGAAATAGGCGCGTCCTCCGGGTTTCAGAGTTCTGAGAATCTCGCTCGAGGCTTTTTCCTGGTCGGGCACATGGTAGAACATGTGGTTGGCTATGACAGTATGGAAACTTTCCGACGGGTAGGGAATCTCCTGGGCTGAGATGACTTCAAGATTGAAGTGATGAGCGAGTGGGAGAACCTTCTGACGAGTGCGTTCCAGCATCCCAGGGGAAAAATCGGAGAGAGTGATCTCCCAGCCGGGGGGGATGCGATGAGCGTTTTCGGCCCACAAATCGCCTGGCCCGCAGCCTAGCTCCAGGATGCGACTCTTTTGCGGCAAGTGGAAGTGGTCGAAGACCCACCGGAACCAGCCATAAGTATTGGTGCTGAATCGGCGATGAAGTTGAATGCGGGCATTGAGGTTGGAATCGTCTTTGTATTGGTGCTCTTGGAGATAGCTTGAGTTGGAGAGCTTGTTCATTATAACCCCTTCATTCATCAGATATGTGTGTACGAAAGTGTTGTTGGTAAATATTGGGCAAAACCCTAAAGGTCTCTGTACTTAAGACCTTTAGGGTTTCTGTGCAATAACTTTTTAATATTTCCATCAGGCATTGTTCTGCGATAATGCGTTGACTTCCTTTGCGACCCCCAAAACGGCGATAATGTCGCCAATTTTGATACGGTGATAGGCTTGGGGATGGAAGATGGCGGTTGCGCTCATGGCGTGGAATCCAAATTGCTCTTGCAGCGAGCGGGCAAAATCGTCGTCGAAAATGCGGATCACAACTTTAATGTCGTGATTGAGATTACGAGATTTCAAGGCTATTTGGAGGTTCAGGCTGTCATTTTGGGTGCAGAGCATGATTGCCCGCGCGCGGGAGACGTTTGCGGCTTCGAGGATTGTTTCCCTGGCCGCGTCGTCGGCGATAACGGGTATCCCTAAATCTTTTACGCTGGCGGCCAGATCGGTTTTGGGGTCTAATTCGATGGCCACCACCTCTTCTCCCATGGAGTGTAGGTGATGGACAACTCGATAGCCCAGGTGACCCAGTCCAGCTACAATAATGTGATTGTCGAAGGTAGATGCAACTGCCATTTCCCACTCCTTGCTGCGTGCTTGCCGGTTGAATAGTAGAATGCCGAAATCGGCCACACCTTGCGCTAAGATGCTTATACCAATTACGGGCATAAGAAAATAAAATATCTGTAGATACCAGACCCTAGGGAATTTCCCCAGGGGGCTTAGGAACACTAATCCCAAAACGTGGTAGATGTTTCTTGTCAACTCACCAGCGGCTTCCCCGGCCTGGATGGACAGGTAGTTGTATAGAATCCCTCCGCCGACTATCGCCCCCGCGAAAGACAACAAAGGCCATTGAAACTCGTGCAGTAATAGCCCTGTATCGCGCAAGACGGCTCGCACTTGCCTGCGGAAGTAACGCCACCGGGATTTGGTAGGAGAAATATCCATAAGATTCTAGTGACCTAGAACTTCCTCTGCCTCATTTGCACCCTTTGCATCATTCATCACTCAATGTCATTAAGTTAAGCAATCAGGTATGTCATTTCGACGAGGTTTCGGCGCGGTTTTTGCCGAATAACGAGGAGAAATCTTGGGATTAGTCTACCGTTTACTCACGACGGAAAGATTTCTCCCCGCGGTCGAAATGACATAATCCCTTATCTTAATGACATTGACTCATCACTTATCACTCATCACGCTTCACGTTCATACAAATACGCCCGCCCCCGCTTTCCTATTTTGTCAATTGCCCCCATCTCGCGGAGGCAGTAGGCCATTTTTTGGGATAACCGCCGGGGGATGCTCAACGCTTGGGATAGGTCTGCGGTGGTGAAGGTGTGAGGCAAGCCCTGGGGCAACAAGGCTGCCATGTCGGCGGGCCGCTGGAAGAGGCGCCGCCCCTCCACGTTTAGTAAACGCCGCTCAACAGTTTTCCACCCCCGTTTGCGCCAACCATCCCCCGTGTAGCGGCGCACTTCCTCCTCCCGGATGAGCACCACCTCCAGGGAGAAGTTATCCTCCCGCAGCAGGCGGGGGAAGCTGACCAACTCGGCGAAGACATCCACCACACGTCCCCGCTTGGGCGATTTGCGTCGCCGAGGGGCTTGCCATCCCTCCCTGGGCAGCTTGACAAGCCACTTCGCCCGCGCAATGGGGTAAACCAAGCGCACGGGATGGCCCTCCACCAGGGAGAGCAGCTTCCCTTTGATGGCGTGGAAGTTCCCGGTTTGGATCTCCACCAGCAGGTCTCCCTGCACGATGTCGATCACGTATCCCCCCAGGGAGACCTCCACCCCATCCCCCGGCTTGGCGTACCAGGCTTTGAGGGCCGCGTGCAAGGGTTGCTCGTTTAGTTCGCCAATATGGTTCATTGGTCAGGGCGGGTTATCATGATGGTTGCATAGGCAAGATTAAGGCTGGTAGGTGACCACCAATCTAAATTGAGGACGCAAAACATCGGCGACACCATCCCCATCACTTTCCATATCATTGAATTGGAGTCGGATTTGGAATTGGTTGCTTGCCAGCGCGTTTTCAATACCGGTTATGCCTATTGAGTTCAACTGTTGTTCGCCTGCATCGTTCAGTTGAGCTTCATTGCTGAATCTTACTATAGCCCCAGTTGCTCCCGGGGCTGTGTAATCGCCGGCGTCTACGGCTCCATAATTATGGACATAGGCACGCACAGCACCTAGGCTGTCAAAGGGAACGCCTAATGTGTCGTAGGAAACAGTCTCGAGCCTGGCGGATATGATTGTGGCAGTATCGGGGATGGCGCTCACGTCGAAGGTGATAAAACCCTGGATGCCTAGATCGGCTGCTGTGTCACCCGCGTTATTGGGGCTGGCAATAGTTCCGCCCGCATCCACTTGTCCTCTGCTGGCGGGGTTGATGGTGATT
>DAOUWT010000370.1 GCA_030666985.1 Chloroflexota bacterium | reverse complement strand
TGCGAGTGTGCGAGTTGCGAGTGGGCAATCCGCAATCTGAAATCTGAAATTTGCAATCTTCAGACGGGGGATATTGTACCAAATGGATGGGGTTTAGTCTTTAGTCGTTGGTTGATAGATGTTCCTCGTCCAGTCCTTGAAAACAGTATTTTCCCACGCTCGAGGAGGATCGGCAGATTCTCCGGGGTTGGCTTTACCTATCCCCAGCCGCTTACGCTCCCCCCCAATCTCCCAGGAGAGTCGGCGTGCCCCTGGCATCCCGTCCAACAAATTCTTGCTCGTGATGCGCCAATAAGACGCCCTCCTCGTTCAGCAGCCAGGCGTATCCGGTTTGCCCCGATACGATGTGGGAGACGAAACTCTGGGCAATCACCTGTAGGTCAAATGAACCTATCAGTACCCCCTGAAAGCTGCCCGATTCTGGTTTACCCGGATCAAGGGTAGTGATGATAGCGCCGGTTTCATCTCCAATTGTTAGTGTTTCTGTCCCGTGTGTCAGGTAGACTGGCACGGCGATCCTGATACGGGCATCACCCTGCTCGTTGGCGATCAACCCGGAGATGCTGATGTTCCCGCTTTTCATGGCCTCTTGAAAGTAGGTTTCGTGACTGTAATCTCTGCCAACCAGTTCTCCGCGCCAGTTCTCGAATGGGTAGATATAGCGCAGAACGCCGTCACTGTCCAACAGCCGGATCGAGGCTCTTGGGGGGAATCCCCAATAGGTATGCTGCATACATTGCATACACTCGGGAGCCATCTGCTGGATACTGGGCAGCTTCGCCAGCGATGCCAATGCCTGGCTCAATTCCTGATAGTAGGATTCGATGCCCGCGGCGGCCGAGCGCGCCAATATTAATTGCTGCTGGTTGAATTGCTCTACAGCCAACTCCCTGGTTTCACGATAGGTTTGACGGCCAAACAAGATGGCCGCTGCGACCGCCGCCAGGGTGAGGGCGGCAATGAGAATCTGCGGCCACAGCGGGGGGCGTTGGGTGTTCCCGATAGCGTATTTCGCGGTCATGATGTTTCCACACTCCTCACTCCAAACTCTCCCCTCCTAACCAACTCCCGCACCCGCTCAATCTCTGGCCCCCACAGAGCGTCCCCGGCTTGGTAGGGAACCTCAGCCCTGATTTTAGCGTGAGCCGCGCCTGTTCCCACTCCCATTTGCCTCTCAGGATGGTCACGAAGCCGAATATCTAAGGCGCGGGCCGCCGTGTAAAGCTCAATTGCCAAAATGTGCGTCGTATTTCGGATAACGTCCCGAGCGTGCCGGGCCGCCGTCATGGCGTTGGCGTTGTGATCTTCCTGTTCAGCCGAGGTGGGTAAAGAGTGAACCGAGTCGGGAGAGGCCAGGGCCTTATTTTCCAGAACCAAGGAAGCCGCTGTATATTGTGGCATCATCATCCCCGAATTCAGCCCCGCCGCCTGGGGGGTGTCTACCAGCATGGGAGGGAGATCAAGGTTGAGGTTTGCATCAGTCATACGGAATACGCGCCGCTCCGAGACCCCGCCAATTTCAGAGAAAGCAATGCTCAAATAATCCATGGCCATGCCGATGGCCTCCCCGTGAAAATTACCGCCCGAAATAGCCGTTTTGGGGCCAAAGAGGAGAGGGTTATCGGTGGCAGCATTGATTTCGCGCTCGGTGATCTTTTTAACGAATTCCAGCGTCTCTTGGGCAGGTCCTTGGATTTGCGGCCCGCAGCGCAGCGAGTAGGCGTCCTGGACGCGGTCAGTGGTGTCTATCAGCGTGCTGCCCTCGGTTAGGCGGCGGATGCTCTCGGCTACCGCAATTTGGCCGGGATGGTGCCGGGCCGCGTGCAGGCGGGGATCGAAGGCGGCCCTGACCCCCACCAGAGCCTCCAGGCTCATGGCCAATGATATTTCGCTCACGTGGAGGAGATTCTCAGCGTCATGGATAGCTAAAGCGGCGATGGCAGCCGAGAAAGTGGCCCCGTTGTTGATGGCTAATCCCTCCTTGGCTTGGAGCGCCACGCGGGGGATGCCAGCCGCTTCCATGGCAGCCTTCCCGCTCATCTTGCGGCCTTTGTACAGGGCCTGCCCCGATTCCTCTTCCCGATCCTTTGCGTCGGTGGTGAAAACCAGGGCCAGGTGAGAGAGAGGGGCCAGGTCTCCCGATGAACCCAGCGAGCCTTGGGAGGGGATAATGGGCGTCACCCCCTTATTGAGCATCTCCAGCAGCGTCTCCACGATGACCAGGCGCGTCCCAGAGTGCCCTATCGCCAGCGTGTTGGCGCGGATGAGCATGGCGGCCCGGACGACCTCTTCGGGGAGTGGTTCCCCCGTCCCCACGGCATGGCTGAGGATAAGGTTGCGGCTCAATTTTGCAGAATCCTGGGCCGAGATGCGCCGGTCCGCAAAAATGCCAAACCCGGTGTTGACGCCGTAAACCGGCTCCCCGGCGGCGACAATCTCCTCCACCCAGCCCCTGGCGCGGCGGATGTTCTCGATGGCCTGAGCGGTGAGTTCGACACGTTCTCCGTGCCGAGTGACAGCGACGACTTGAGGGATAGTGAGAGTGTTTCCGTTTATTTTGAGCATAGTTGGTTAGTCTGGTAGTCCGATAGTCTCTAGTCTGATAGTCCCCAATACCTAATACCTAATACCTAATA
>DAOUWT010000212.1 GCA_030666985.1 Chloroflexota bacterium | reverse complement strand
TTGCGTTATTGCACCCAAGTTAGGAGATGAGTAATTTATACCACGCTCGAGCAGGATCGGCAGATCCTGCGGGTGGAGTCCGGGGAACTGGCGTTCCCCTCTGAGCGTTGACAGTTACGTGGCCGCCATGGCGCAGGAGTTCTTGGATACGATTGAGTGAGGAGTTGTAAGATGAACCCCGTTATGACTATGGAATTAAGAAATGCCGTTATAAGCGTATTAGATGAATTGCCTTCTGAGCGCATTGTTGAAGTGCTAAATTTTGCAAAGTTTGTGAAGGATCGCGGTTGTAAAGAAAAACGTACTTCACAGCTTGAAATAAAATCAGTGCCTGTAGAGCAACTTGAGGGGTTAGCTGGCATTGTCTCTTGGGGCGGAGACGCCCTAGAAGATTCGGAGCGACTATATGATGGAAAAGACTAATCTTGTAGTCGTTGATAGCAATGTGCTTATTGGCTTTTTAGACAAGAGGGATAAATGGCATAGAAAAGCCACTCAGATTACAAACCGGCTAGACCCTAAAGGTCTTAAATGCTTTTAGACCTTTAGGGTCTGGGGGGATAGACTACTTCGACCAATCAGACCACGCAGGTAATCCTTTTATACTCTCTGCCGCACGGACGCCGCGCAAGATGGCCTCTGCGTAAACCTGGGCCGCGAATGTCCCCACTATATTTACATCAATCTCCTTTTCTCCGTGCGATAGGGCAAAAACCGTGTCGCCGTCCAGCATGGTTGTAGCAGGGCGGATGGTGCGAGCCAGACCGTTGTGGGCCATTTGAGCGACCTTTGTGGCTTGAGCTTTGTTCAATTTGGCGTTAGTGGCCACCACTCCAATAACAGTATTACCGGACGCAAAGTTCATAATCTTCCGGCCCACGAAAGAGCGCATAATTTTTCGTGTATCAGCAAATTTCTTCAATTTCCTGACGCCAGCAATGATCTCTCCGTTATGGGGGTCTATCACATCGCCAAAAGCGTTGACAGCCACAATTGCCCCCACGACCACACCCTTGCCAATCTTCAGGCTGGCCGTCCCAATTCCAGATTTCATAGCCAGTTTCATGCCCAATATCTTGCCAACGGTTGCCCCCGTCCCCGCGCCCACGTTGCCCTCTGCCACGACGCCCGCTCCAGCCTCCGTGCAGGCCCGATACCCCATCTCAGGGCCGGGACGTGCATCCGCCGAGCCGATGGCCAAGTCAAATAGCACGGCGACCGGGACGATAGGTACACGCGCCACGCCCACGTCCACGCCCACCCCTTGCTCCTCCAGATAACGCACCACGCCCGCAGCCGCGTCCAGGCCGAAGGCTGATCCCCCTGTGAGGAGCACCGCGTGTACTTGATCCACCAGATGCGTTACCGCTAAGGCATCGGTCTCTCGCGTGCCGGGCGCACCCCCGCGCTGATCCACCCCTCCCACGGCCCCCGCCTCACACAAAATCACCGTACACCCCGTCAGGGCCTCCTTATCCTCCGCGTGACCAACCCGAAAACCGGGTACGTCTGTGATGGAACTTTTCATAACGACCTCCAGTAGTGAAGAGTAAAACGTGAAACGTGATGCGTGTTCCGTGGTGCGTGTTGCGTGGTAGGAGATGCGAGTTAGTGTCCTCGCCCTTGCTCCCCTGCCCCCCATCCCCCCCGCTCCCCTGCCCCGCCGCCCCCTCACTCCCCATACTCAAACTCTATCAACGCCAACTGGCCGGGCAAAACCTCCACCTCGTACACGTGCAGCCCCCCGGCCACAAACTGGATGCGGTAAGGGCCCGGCTCCACGTCCCCAATGGCAAAATTCTCCCCCCAGGCGTCATCCCCATGCACGCTAATGTCGGCGTAGGTGATTGTGTACCAAGAGCGCACCACCTCCCCCGCGTCGTCCAGTCGCTGAATCTCGATATCCACGTTGGGGATAGGATAGCCCGTCATGCCCATCAGCCGCCCACTAATCGCGCCATAAAATGTCCCCTCCTCGTCGCGGTAGGGGATCATCCACAGCTCCGGGTTGCGGGTTTTCGTATAGTCGTTTTCGCCCACCCGAACCTCGAAATGCAAATGGCACCCAACAGCCGCCCCGGTGAAGCCCACCTCGCCCAACACGTCCCCCCGCGCCACCCTCTCCCCCACCTCTGCCGCCACCGTGGAGAGATGGCCGTAAAGCGTGAAAAGCCTTTCCGCGCCAGAGACAGCATCATGCCGCAGCACCACCAAGTTGCCGTAAAAACTCTCGTAAGGGCCGTACACCTCCAGCCAATCCCCCCCCGCCGCCACCACCTCCCCATCCCCCGCCGCCCGCACGGGAACGCCGCACTCCGCCAACAAATCTGACCCGTGGTGCGTGGTGCGTGTTCCGTTTTGCGTGCTCCCGTAGCGGTAGGTGATGTCCACTCCAACATCAATGGGCCGAGTGAAAATGAAATGCTCGCCCAGGGAACCGGCTGGGGGATAAAAAGGCGTGGGAGATGGGGGAGGGGTGGCCGTTGGCGTGGGCGTGGGACTGGGCGGGGAAGGTGTGGCCGGTGCGGGAGCGTTTACAACCCCGGGGGGAGGGGGATTCTCAGGCGTGGGCGTGGTTGCAGAGGGAGAGGAACACGCACACACTCCGAGCCACAATCCCAGTAAAAGCCAAAACATCCGCTGTGACAGACCTCCGAGGTTTGCACTCCAAAAACCTCGGAGGTCTCTAGCTGCCCGCCGCAAGAGTTTCATATCGCCGGAAATCCTCCCCGTTCTACCAATAGTTTTTCAAGCTGGCTTTTCAAGGATACGGCCTGTGCTTTCAATAACTTCAATTCTGCGAGAATGTCTTGCGTGGTCTTTTCGTTTTTGAGCGTACCCAAGTTGATGCACACGTTATAGGCCGCTCCGGTGAAGGCTGCTTGAGCAAGGTTAAGGCCTACGCCCGCGTCTGAGATGGCGTTCGTGTTGCCAATTTCGGCAGCTCTGAGAGACAGCTCCATGACGCGCAAAGCTCTGTGTCCTACCGAAAGCGGAACCTGGATGGCGTATAAAGTGGCTGCTTGTATGGCCTCTGAGCGGCCCCGGTCATCTTTGGGAAGCCGGTAAGCGGCCATGACCTGTTTGAAGGCATCGGCGTCTTCTTCTACGGCGGCTGTCAATTCTGCCCGCAAGGCTTCGGATTGTTCTAATATTTGTCTCATCTCTCCTTCTACCTCGGAGTATTTTTTCTTCCCCAGTGTGAGACGGGCCACCATAGATACCAACCCCGCCCCCATCGCTCCGGCCCGCGCCGAGGCAGACCCTCCCCCAGGAGTAGGCGTCCCCGCTGCCAGAGCGTCCAAAAAGTCGGGCGTTTTGGATTCTTCCATGGCGGCATACATGCGCTGTTCCAGGATTTGCTGAGGCTCAAATTGATCCATTTGGGTATACCACACGGCAGCGTCTACCATGGCGTCCTGGGGGATGAGGCCAATCAGCTCGGTGTGATGGATGGCAACCCCGCAGCGTTCAGCCTCCCGCCGGATGAACTCCACCACCCGTGCCAGGGGAGTTTTGCGGAAGTTGGTCAGGTTCATAGAGACCTGGGCGCGGCCATCCACCAACAGCCCCAGGGCTTTTACGTATCGCAATCCCCCCGAAGAGTGGCGCACGGCCCGGCCTATTTTACGGGCAATGCTGAGGTTGTCCGTGGTCAGGTAGACGTTGTAGGCAATCAGAAATTCGCGTGCGCCGATGACAGTTGCTCCCGCCTGGCCAACGCGCTGGGGGCCGTAATCGGGGTCACGGGCGGGGTTGGTTCCTATCTCTTCTTTGAGGGCCTCATACTCTCCCCGCCGAATGTTTTCCAAGCCTTTGCGTTCGGGACGGGCGGCGGCCTTTTCGTAGAGGTAAACGGGAATTCCCAACTCTTCGTCAACTCTTTTGCCGAGACGGTGGGCAATTTTCACGCAGTCTTCCATGCTAGCACCAGAGATGGGAACGAAGGGCACCACGTCCGTGGCTCCCAGGCGGGGATGCGCTCCGCTGTGCGTGTCGAGGTTGATCAACTCGGCGGCCTTGGCGATGCCCCGAAACGCGCCCTCCTCCACGGCGTCGGGAGAGCCTACAAATGTGAGCACGCTGCGGTTATGATCCGCATCGGAGGAGTAATCTAAAACGTAGACGCCCTCCACGGATGCGACAGCGTTCTTGATGGCTTCTACCACTTCTGGGCGGCGGCCTTCGGAGAAATTGGGGATACATTCGATTATGGGGGTGGGCATAGGGACCTCGGAGGGGGGGATTGGATATTGGGTATTGGGTATTAGATATTGGATTTTGGAAAGTGGGTTAATGATAAATTGTAAGTCGCGAATTGGGAATGGGGAAGGGGAAATTCGAAATTCAGATTTTGACCGGCGTTGCGGGGTGGGGTTAAAATGCTTGACGTTCTACCTGAACAAATCTGAATATGTTCCTGTACGAACAAGGATAAGCTCGCTCTCGGCCAACTCATAGATAAGCAACCAGTCTGGCTCAATATGACACTCGCGGGTTCCTTTATATTGACCAACTAATACATGATCCCGATACTTGACTTCTAATTTCTCCCCCGCTGCTATTCTCCTGATTAGTCCTTTGAATTCTTCAAACTTTTTCCCGCGCTTCTTCATACGCTTTACATCTTTTTTGAATCGTGATGTCCGGTAGATCGTTCTCATTAGATTCCCAAGTCATCAAAAAGATCTTCTACAGTGTTGAAACCCTCCATATCACGACGCGATCTAGCATCTTCTAAGGCTTCCAATGTAAGATCGCGTGGAATCCTGACAATAAAGGGCAATCCTTGTTGAAGTTCTACTTGTTTGTAG
This sequence comes from Chloroflexota bacterium, assembly GCA_030666985.1. GTDB lineage: Bacteria > Chloroflexota > Anaerolineae > Anaerolineales > UBA11858 > B10-G9. The sequence continues at coordinate 179 of DAOUWT010000212.1, read as the reverse complement.
AAAAGTGTTATTGCTTGAGAAGAAGTTAATCCCAATCCGCTAAAAACTCGTTCAACTCTATTCTTTAGCTCCGGGTCAATTCTTGCTGCAATCGTAGATGTTTTCGCCATAATCCACTCTCCTTAATATGCGCATACTTTCATTGTGCCTACATTGTAACACGTTTTTTGCCCTATGCT
>DAOUWT010000401.1 GCA_030666985.1 Chloroflexota bacterium | reverse complement strand
GGTGGAGTCACCACAAGCAAAACGGCCTCCTGCCTGTTTAGAAGTGAAAAGCGGGCGTTTCTCGAAAAGAGTTTATCCTCTGCGCGAAAATCAGACCAGCGGACGCGAAAAGTGTGAGATCATCTTGCGCGATCTCCACATGTCGCGGCAACATGCCGCTATCAAATACGTCGAGGGTGACTATTTGTTGATTGATCTGGGTTCTGCTAATCATACCTTTGTCAATGAGCAGATGGTTCAACAACCAACGATTTTACAGGATGGGGACCTGATTTGTGTTGGGAACACGGAGTTGGAATTTAAGATTGAAAAGGAGACGGAATGAGCCAGGAATTTGGTGCAGGACAGACACTTGCTCAGATGACCGCCGATAACGGGGGTTTATTTTTGGATATAGCGCTGGATATTGTCTATCAGGTGGGGGAATTTCTGGAAGCGCTGCATAGCCAGAGACGCGTGCATGGAGCCATTAGCCCAGCAAGCATCTTTTTGGGTCAGGATGGTAAGGTGCAAGTGCTTGATTCAGAGAGAGCCGCTCTTGAAGAAGAGATTGCCCATCATTATCAGGCTCCCGAAGTGCGCGCGGGCGAACCAGTGAAGCCTTGTGCGGATTTTTATGCTTTAGGTGTGACTCTGTATAAAGCCCTGACTGGAGAAGTACCCACAGATCCCCAAGCCCCCTGGCCTGGCGACAAATGTCCCGGCTTGCCGCCCGAATTGGACGAATTGGTTGCCAAGTGCTTGAATACAGATCCGTCCCGTCGGGTGCAGAGCGCTTACGAGTTTTTGGACGGTGTCGAAGACGTACGAAACAGTTTAGCCCAAGAGGCCGGAGACACAATTATTGGGATGGAAGACTTGCTTGTCGGCCAAACCCTTGGCTCGTATCGTCTAGTGGAACGTCTGGGGCAGGGGGGGATGGCGACCGTCTACAAGGCTTATGAACCTGCCTTGAGTCGCTATGTAGCGATCAAAGTACTCCCTCAGTTTTTTGCCCACGACCCTAATTTCATGCGCCGATTTCAACGTGAAGCCAAGGCGTCGGCCCGGTTGAGCCATCCTAATATTGTGTCGATTCACAGCTTTGACGAGCAAGATGGGATTACCTATATTGCCATGCAATTTGTGGATGGAGGGACCCTGAAACAGTCGCGCGGTCTGGTTTATGAATCTAAAGAAGCAATTCGGTTAGCGTTACCGATTCTGCGGGCGTTGGCGTATGCTCATGAACAGGGTATCGTTCACCGCGATATCAAGCCCAGCAATGTGCTCATGGCAAATGGAGATTGGCCGGTGCTGGCGGATTTTGGTTTAGCGCAAATGGCCGAAGTCTCTATGCGGCTCACTGGCACGGGGGTGGGTGTGGGCACGCCGGCGTATATGTCGCCGGAGCAGGGGCAGGGAGTAAATGTCGATCATCGCACCGATATCTACTCAATGGGTATCATGTTGTATGAGATGCTGACAGGTGATGTGCCTTTCCGGACGGATACGCCCATGGCCATTGTTATCAAACACATCACCGCGCCCATCCCGCCGCCACGGACAATTAATCCCCGCATCCCTGAAGCCCTGGAGCTGATTGTCTTGAAGGCCACTGCCAAGGCTCCTGATGACCGTTACCAGTCTGCTGATGAGATGGCCACAGCCTTAGAAGAAGTTTTGACGCAAATCTCAGGGCTAGCCTCCGAAGGGAGCGGTGCAGCCCCCAAAATCGCTGATCAGTTTGAAAGCCGTTCCCAACCCGACTTGACCGCCATTCCATCCGCAACCCCCATGCGACGAAATTGGAGAAAGCTGGCTCTGGTGCTTGTTCCTGTGATTGCCCTGGTTTTCATAGGCGGTCTTTTGTTGTTGCGCCAGTTGTTCTCGAACGGACAGGCCTTACCAGGACTTGGAAGCCGTGTTACCGAAACCTCAGTTGCTGAGGCTGTTGTTGCTGTGCCATCTACTGAAGAACCCGCCCATACACCGACGGACACCCCCTCACCAACATTCACCATTGTCCCTACGCTGGTACCTGAAACAACCCAAACCTCCGCTCCTGCAGTAGCTTATTTGGGCGGCGGCACC
>DAOUWT010000313.1 GCA_030666985.1 Chloroflexota bacterium | reverse complement strand
TGCGGGTAGATTTTACCATGGGGGCAGGAATCAGGGAGTTAGGAAACCAAGGAATCAGGGAATCAGGAATCAGGAAATTAGGAAACCAGGGAATCAGGGAATCAGGGAGTTAGGAAACCAGGAAACTGGTGAATTTTAGAATCTGAAAACCGGGGTAATTACCGCGCCCCGGTTTTTTGTTGGGTATTTCCCAGGCACACCCTACCCAAGGGGTACACCCGTGTAACCATGCACAAAGCGACGCACCACGCACCACGAAAAAAGAAACCCACGCGCCGCAACGCGTGGGTTCCAATAAAAGGTGGAGATGGCGGGAATCGAACCCGCGTCCGGAAGATTCAACCGCTCGGACTTCTACGAGCGTAGGCAGATGTTTAGTTTCAACAAGTGGGCTACATTTGCCCAAAGCGCACACTTGTCAAGCCGCTGAAGCCCGAGAGCTTCTCTTTTGCCCGGTTAACGGCGTCTCCGAGCAGCACTCCCGCTTTGTGACGCCCAGGTCTATTCCAGCAGGAGATAGGAATAGGTGGACGAGGTCACTCGTAAGCGACCGTCTGCTTTATCCTTGCTTATGCAGCGAGGGGAAGAGCAGCATAGTTAGTGCGATTGGCACTTAAAGGTTTGCACTGAGTTTACGAGTTCGGTGCCTCTCGGCTCGCCATCCGGGGTCAGCCTCTCCCGTCGAAGCCGATCATCCCCGAGTGGAGATATTATAACACGGTCTTAGTCTGGTAGTCTAGGTAGTCGGCCAAACACAAGACGTTTGGCTTGGTAGTCGGGTAGTCGATTGCAACTCGCTCCCCCCCCGCTCCAAATTATCCAATCTCCAATATCCATCAAACTCCCCTCACCCCTTGTAGTATAATGAACTTTGTAAGCAGTCTAGCAGCAGGGAGCAGCCTTTTCTTGTGAATCTAGTAACTTTTTTATTAACTTTGTGTTATGAATAGCGATACGATAGCCATCCCAGAGAGTGAACTCATAGCTCGTGCTTCGCAAGGCGACGCGGATGCTTTTGGTTTACTCTATGAAAAATATGTAGAGAAAATCTATAATTACCTCTACTACAAGACGAGCAGCCAAGCGCAAGCAGAGGATTTGACCTCACAAGTTTTCCTCAAGGCTCTGCGGAACATTGAAACTTATGAAGATCGAGGGTATCCGTTCTCGGCTTGGCTGTATCGGATAGCGCATAATTTGGTTGTGAATTGGTACCGCGATAAAGATAAGCTTGAGCAAATGCCTCTGGAGGACGACTTTCCTCTTCCTTCTGAAGAGGATCACATTGAGGAACGCCTGCAAAAATCCGAGGAAGGGGAAAACTTGCTGGAAATTATTCGAGAAATTCCAGAAGACCGCCAACAGTTGTTGATATTGAAGTTTGTGGAAGGTTTGACTAATCAAGAAATTGGCGATATCACGGGTCGCACTGAGGGAGCCGTCAAGGCTCTTTATTACCGCACTTTGGTCTCTTTGCGAGACGAGTATGGTGTTTAGAAGGAAGACAAGTAGTCGAGCATAAGTTTTACAGAATTCCACTACGCTCGAGCAGGATGGCCACATCCTGCGGGCAAGGTACGGGGAAGTGACCTTCCCCTCCGAGCAGAATCTGATGTGAAACCCCGTGAATTCCCAGTGACCCAAGAGAGGTAATTAAAATGTTGCGAATTGTCATGGATAGCGGTGGTGACTTACCACCCGAATGGATTGAAAAATACGACATTGACATCATTCCCATAAATGTTCATTTTGGGGAAAAGATGTACCTGGAAGGCGTAGATATGTCCATAGACGATTTCTACGCCTGGGTTGAGGAGAGCGGCATTATCCCCAAGTCATCTCAACCTACTCCTCAGCAATTTATCCAACTCTATCGTCAAATTGCGGAGACGGGCGACGTTGTGCTTTCTATTCATATAACCAGCAAGCTTTCGGGCACATATAATTCCGCGCTGTTGGCCGCAGCCGAATTGGAAGACGCTCCATTCAAGGTGATTCCATTTGATTCCCTGACAGGCGCAGGGGCACAAGGGTATATGGCCTGTGAAGCCCGTGTCATGGATCGCCAAGGCGCTTCTGTTGAAGAAATCCTTGAGCGATTGAAGGAGATACGGGACAGCAACGAGATCATTTTTGCCCTCGATACCTTGGAGTTTGCCCAAAAAAGCGGGCGCGTGCAAATGTTTCAGGCCCTGGCAGCCTCGCTATTAAGGGTCAAGCCCATTGTGGCCCTCAATGAAGGCATGTTAGACATTGTGGCGAAAGTTCGCACGCGGAAGGCTTCTTTGGAGTACATTATCAGGGAAATGCATGAGAGGATAGGTGAGCATTCTATCAACGCCGCGGTCATGCACGCTCATGATATTATCGCGGCCAGCGAATTCGCGGAGAAAGTTCAGAAAGTATTGAATTGCAAAAATATTTTTATAGAGGAAATATCTACCGGTATAGTGGCCAACCTGGGACCGGGCACATTGGGCATTGTAGCTTACCCAACAGTAGGAGGAATTTTATAATGCAAGAAAAACAACTAAATCTGAAAAATGGCCTAAGTATCATTGAAACCAAGCTCGAAGCAGTCCTTCAGCCGGTGACGCTCCGGCCCGCCTTTGTGCTCAATCTTCGCCAGCGACTTGATGAAGAGATGGCCCAACGCCGCAAGAAGGCAAAAGTAAAAAAAGGCTTGCTTGTCGCCGGGAGCGTGGTGGGAGGAGTCCTGATGATTGTAGCCATTATCCGCTCCCTTACCTCTTGGCGTGAGATTGCGCAAACCATAGAAGAATGGTTTTCAAGACAAAAAAAGGGACAACAGGCCGTTTCTGCCTAAGTTAGCGGCGAACTCCATTTGCATAGTCTTTCAAATCTAAGAGCCGCGCCATTTTCGGCGCGGCTCTTTTTAGTCTGGTAGTCTGGTAGTCGGTAGTCTGGGAGTTGTGTAGTCTGGTAGTCAGGTAGTCTGTCGTCACTCAACGTTGTCAAATTATAATTCGCCCCAGACCTGACAGGTTTTTGATATCGCTTTTTGCAAAAATTCACTCCTGGTCGCGCCGAATCGGGTTAAAAATGGCAGTTTTGGAAACCTGTCAGGTCTAGTTGGTCTAAACCCAATGACATTGAGTGACAAGTGACTGAAAACTGAGCATCGCGTAGCGCAGCGCAGCATCCCCTTGGGGGACTGAATACTGAAAACTGGTTTATCACTCCTTTTTAGTGGTAAAATAACAAAAGCCCAACCTCCAACCTCCAACCTCCAACCTCCAACCTCCAACCTCCAACCTCCAACCTCCAGCCTCCAACCTCCAACCTCCAACCT
>DAOUWT010000118.1 GCA_030666985.1 Chloroflexota bacterium | reverse complement strand
TCTCTCTGGTAAAAAACTCGAAATATGTCACTCTGAGCGAATGTTTTGTGTGAGCGAAGAGTCTCCCACTCCGAACGAGGAGATTCTTCGGGAAAAACGCCCTCAGAATGACATAGCTAGTAAAGGGGAGTGACCAGTTACTAATAGACCAATAGAATCTGCTCAGGCAGATTGATATGCAAACAAGTTGACCTTTTTGGAGGTTTCTGTGGATTCACCTGCTAATAATAACCGTTCATCACTCATTTACTTGCTGCTATTTATTGGCATCATCATCCTGGTGATGTACAATTTTCGACAAGAAACATCAGAACAAGAAGAATTACCTATAGGGGTAGTCGCTGCTCAAATTCAGAGTGGACGTATCTCAAGGATTGTTATTGATGAAAATAATCTGAGAGTCATTTATCCAGATGGCTCTGAAGCTGTGTCTCAAAAAGAAGGAGAGACAACTTTCGTGGAACAATTAAAGGAATTGGGAGTCACTACCGCCGACCTCAATCCCGAAAATGTGACGATCGAGATCAAACCTCCCAGCGCATGGTTTGGGGCACTCAATATTTTGGGCTATGTCTTACCCTTTGTGATGATAGCAGGCCTATTCTGGTTTGTGTTCCGGCAAGCTCGTGGTGGGGGCAACGCTGCTATGTCTTTTGGGCAATCAAAGGCACGTAAAGTCACGGGTGATAACCCAACCGTGACTTTCGAGGACGTGGCCGGCATTGAAGAGGCAAAAGAAGAGCTTTACGAAGTTGTTGAGTTTCTCAAAGAACCTGAAAAGTTCATCTCTTTGGGGGCTAGAATCCCGAAAGGCGTTTTGTTGATGGGGGTGCCAGGAACGGGAAAAACTCTTTTGGCAAAAGCAGTCTCAGGAGAAGCTGGGGTTCCTTTCTATTCCATTTCCGGTTCCGAGTTTGTGGAGATGTTCGTCGGTGTGGGCGCCAGCCGGGTCCGCGATTTGTTCAACAGAGCCAAAAAGGACTCTCCTTGCATTGTATTCGTCGATGAGATTGATGCCGTAGGCCGTCACCGTGGGGCTGGTTTGGGAGGCAGTCACGATGAACGCGAGCAAACCTTGAACCAGATACTGGTGGAGATGGATGGCTTCGATACCGATACCAATGTGATCATCGTTGCCGCTACCAACCGCCCTGATGTCCTGGATCCCGCCCTGCTGCGTCCGGGACGATTTGACCGCCGGGTGATCTTAGACCGTCCTGATATTCGGGGGCGAGAAGGAATTCTCGAAATCCATGTCCGAGGGAAACCATTAGCTCCTGATGTAGACTTGCAAAAGCTAGCTCAAGCCACTCCGGGATTTGTCGGCGCTGATATTGAAAACATGGTCAACGAAGCCGCTATTTTGGCAGCCCGCCGCGAAAAAGAGAGCATTGAGCAGAAGGACTTTGTGGAGTCAATCGAGCGAGTGATCGCTGGGCCTGAGCGCAAGAGCCGTTTGATCAGCGAAGGCGAAAAGCAAATTATCGCCTACCACGAAGCGGGACATGCTGTCACGGCGCGAGCGCTGCCTGAGGCAGACCGTGTCCATAAGATTTCCATTATTTCCAGAGGCCAGGCGAGTGGGTACACCATCATATTGCCAGAAGAAGATCGCACCCTAGTCTCGCGCAATAAGATACTGGCCGATATGGTTAGTTTATTGGGTGGACGGGCGGCCGAGGAGATTGTCTTTAGCGATATTACCTCTGGCGCGTCAAATGACTTGGAAAGAGTGACCAACCTGGCACGTGAAATGGTTACCCGTTTGGGGATGAGTGACGAGTTAGGGCCTATGGTTTACGGCAAGAAAGACGAGCTGGTTTTCCTGGGAAGGGAGATTTCTGAGCAGCGTGATTACTCCGATGCCGTTGCCGAGAAGATTGACGCTGAAGTCAAGCAATTAGTGAGTACTTCTTACCAGAAAGCAAAAGACATCTTGCTAAAATACAGAGCAGAATTAGACGCCGTTGCTGAAAAGCTTTTGGAGCAAGAAACAATAACCCAAGAAGAACTAGACGAAATATTCCCGACGCCCAATTCTAAAAATGCGGGATTGCCGGTCAAAAATAAGGCTTAAATCTTGTTGAAATGACGATAATCAAGGGACGGGGAAACTCGTCCCTTTTTTGTTTTGTTACAATAGACCTATGCAAGAAAAATTGTGGAAAGCAGCCCTCGAGGATTTACCCCTTGGGCGGCAATATTATTACGATCAGGCAGGCTCAACGAATGACATCGCGGCAGGTTTGTTGGATGAAGGCGTCCCCGATCTTTCTCTCGTCCTGGCAGATGAGCAAACCGAGGGGCGGGGGCGCAGCGGCCGGGGATGGATCACCCCCCGGGGCGTGGCCCTGGCCTTTAGCGTGATTCTGCGCCCTGGGGGCGGGGACATTGCTCCAGGGCTGGGACTGCTAAGCGGTTTAGGCGGCGTCGCTGTGTGCAAGGCTTTGCAGGTAAACTATGCTCTCCCGGCTGAATTGAAATGGCCTAACGATGTCCTGGTAAACGGGAAAAAAATAGCCGGGATATTGCCGGAGCTTCATTGGATCGGTAACAGGCTGCGAGGGGTGATCCTGGGGATAGGCATCAATGTCTTCCCGGAGTCTGTCCCGCCGAGTGAGGATTTGAATTTCCCGGCCACCAGCGTAGTAACAGAGCATGGAGGAGAGGTCTCCCGGCCGGAGTTGCTGGCCAATGTCTTGTCCGAACTTTTAGATTGGTACCCGCGCCTGAACTCGGGCGGCGTGCTCCGGGCCTGGGAAGAGAATTTGGCCTTCAAGGGAGAGCGAGTCCGGTTGGACGCTGGGGGTGGCTCCCACGTTGAGGGGCGGGTGCTGGGCCTCAATCTGGACGGGTCGTTGAGGCTGAGGATAGGTCCCGGGGAGGAGCAATCCTTCCAAGTGGGCGAGATACGCATCCGGGCGGTTGACATCTCCCCAAAATAGGCTACACTACTTTTAGGTTAAGCGTTGTCCAGGAGTTGAATATGTCCACAGATGATTTCAGAAACGAGTTTGGGGATGGTTTTGATTTTCTCGAAGAAGAAGATGAATTCGAAGAAACTGAGGAGCAATCAGGTAACTCTTCAGGGCCTTTTTTAGGCATGACCCCGGTTCAGCGTTTTGTGCTCGTGTTCATGTTGTTTATGATGATTTGTGTTATTAGTTCGTTTTGTTTGTTGGTCACTAACAAAATTACCCTGCCTTTCTTTTAGAATAGTTGCTCAAAATCATGGTGGCAGAACTGCATTGCACTTGGGAAAGTGCGTACCCTGTTGGGGCATAATAATTGCAGTTCGGGTCTCACAGGCAGACTCGTGGTGCAACGCATCCAAAAGCGGATGCAATGCACCACTAACATACGGTGATTATTCCTCTTGTGGCAAGTTGTAGCTCAGGATCTGCCGATCCTTCGCGAGCGTGAAAAACCCTCGATGGATTTCCGCCGATGACTACTAGCGGGTGCATAAAAGCAAAAGACCGCCCAGCATAATTGGGCGGTCTTTGGAGTTAATGGGGTGACAGTGAGGCGTCATTCTTCATTCAATGACACTTATTCTTCATCATCATCTGATTTATGAAATTCGGAAGTTGTGAAACGAGCCATGGAGGCTACTTGATCTCCCTCGCGCAATTGCATGATCTTCACTCCCCGTGCGACGCGATTATATTGGGCTATATCCTTGACCGGGGTGCGCATGACTGTACCGTCGGTAGAGATGATGGTGATGGAATCTTTTTCCGGCTGGACGACCCGAGCAACGGCGATCTGCCCGATTTCTGGGAAGGCGTTTTTATCGGTGGTGAGAACGCCCATGGTCGCTCGACCACGGATGGGGTAATCTCCCAGGGGTGTCCTCTTGCCGAAGCCTTCTTGGCTAATTGTCAGTAAATGGCCTCCGTTTTCAGAGATTTCCATACCGATGACTTTGTCACCCGCACGGAGGTGGATGCCAATTACACCTATGGCGGGTCTTTTCATGGGGCGGACTTCGCTCTCTTCGAAGCGGAGGGTGTAACCATTTTGAGTGATAAAGCAAATCTCTTCCTTTCCGCTCGAAAGTCGAACCCAGCCAAGTTTGTCGCCATCCTTGAGGGAGATAGCAATAAGCCCCGAGGGGCGGACATCGGCGAACTTCGAGAGGGAGACACGTTTGATCATTCCTTGTTGGGTGGCCATGGTGCAGTATTTGGCTTCTTCGAAGTCGGCTACAGGAACAATGGCCGTGATTTTTTCGTTGGGGTCAATATCGAGCACATTGACAATGGGCAAGCCTCGCCCGATGCGGCTGGCATCGGGGATGCGATAAGCTTTCGAGGAATAAACTTTGCCCCGGTCAGAGAAAAACAGCAAGGTGTCCAGGGTGCGAGCGGAGATTATTTCCATCAACTCGTCTTCTTGGCGAGTGGTGTGTCCTTTGACTCCAATGCCTCCTCGCTGTTGGGAGCGGAAAGTGCTGGCCATAACGCGCTTGATGTAGCCTCGTTCGGTAATGCTGATAAGGATTGGTTTATCGGGCACTAAGTCTTCTTCGTTGATGTCTTTTTCAGCATCAGGGGCAATGTCGGTGCGGCGTTCGTCTCCGTATTTTTCCACCAATTCGGCGAGATCTTCTCTGACAATGTCCAATTGTTGGGTTTGGCTGGCAAGTAGGCCGTTCAGGTATTGAATGAGATCCAAGAGGTCTTTGTGTTCTTCTTCGATTTGTTGTCGCTCCAGGGCTGCCAGACGGCGGAGTTTCATATCCAAGATGGCCAGGGCTTGAGCTTCGCTCAGTTCGAAGCGGGTCATCAATGCTTCTTGGGCGGCGTTTGCATCGGCGGCGTTGCGGATGGTGTCGATGACTTCGTCGAGGTGTGCCAGGGCGGTGAGCAATCCCTGCAAGATATGCGCCCGCGCTTCAGCTTTGTTTAGCTCGTGTTGCGTGCGGCGTTGGATGATGCCCAGGCGGTGGTCAATGTAAATGCGGAGGGCTTGCTTGAGGGAGAGTAAACGGGGTTCCCCGTCAATGAGGGCCAGCAACTGCGCTCCAAAGGTGGTTTGGAGAGAGGAATATTTATAGAGTTGGTAAAGTACCTTGCGGGGTTGAGCCGTGCGCTTGAGTTCGATGATGATGCTCATCCCATCCCGGTCAGATTCGTCTCTCAGGTCAGAGATGTCCTTGATTTTCCCGTTCCGAACCAGGCCGGCAATGCGTTCGATAAGGGTGGTCTTTTTAAGTTGATAGGGGATTTCGGTGATAACAATTCTGAAGCGGCTTGTGGCGCCGATCTCTTCGATGTGGGCCCGTCCTCGAAGGGTGATTCGCCCTCGTCCTGTGACATAAGCCTGGCGAATGCCATCTTCTCCGATGATGGTACCTCCGGTAGGGAAGTCGGGCCCGGGGATGTGTTGTAGAAGATCCTCTACTGTGATTTGCTGGATGTTCTCATAATTATCGATCATGTAATTGATGCCGGCGGCCAGTTCGTTCAGGTTGTGTGGGGGGATGTTAGTGGCCATGCCGACGGCAATCCCAGCCGCGCCGTTGAGAAGTAGGTTAGGCAACCGGGCGGGGAGGACGCTTGGCTCTTGGAGGCTACCGTCGAAGTTGTCTGCAAAATCGACGGTGTCTTTTTTGATGTCGGTGAGCATTTCCTCGGCTATGGAATCCATGCGGGCTTCGGTATAACGCATGGCGGCTGGACTGTCTCCATCAATGGAGCCAAAGTTCCCTTGCCCATCGACCAGCGGGTAGCGCATGGAAAAATTTTGGGCCATCCGCACCATGGAATCGTAAACCGCACTGTCTCCGTGGGGATGGTATTTCCCTAATACCTCTCCTACGATGCGGGCAGATTTTTTATGGGAGCTGTTGGAGCGAATGCCCATATCGTGCATGGCGTAAAGGATACGCCGGTGGACGGGTTTTAGACCATCCCGCGCATCAGGCAAAGCCCGGGCCACAATAACGCTCATCGCGTAATCGAGATAGGATGAGCGCATTTCTTGATCGATGTTAATGGTTTTTATTGAGCCAATGTCCATATAAATTCCTTTTGCTCCAACTACCAAGCCAAACGTCTTGTGTTTGGCCAACTACCGAACTACCCACGTGCGCCACTTTTATATATACCCTCGTAATTATACCACTCTTAGGCCGAAAAACGTCTCTAATAAGCGGAAAATAGTGGTAAAAATGACCAGACGTTCGCTTCCATATCTTGCCCACAAGGAAAAAGCCTCCTGAAATCTCTCAGGAGGCTCGTAGGGCATTAGTTGGTCAGTTTATTAGTTTTGTAGTTGCTTAGGGAGTCGCAAGGAAATAACTATCCCGTGTTGCCTCTTGCCCCTTGCACACTCGCTCACTCTTTCAAATATTCATCAATAGCCTGAGCCGCATCCCGTCCCGCGCCCATGGCGAGGATGACGGTTGCGGAACCGGTGACGATGTCTCCGCCGGCAAACACGCCCGCTTTCGAGGTCGCGCCGGTTTCGTCTTCGGCAATGAAAGTGCCCCACTTAGATGTTTCCAGGTCGGGGGTGGTGTCAGCTATGAAGGTGCGGGGTCTAGTGCCGAGAGCTACTATCACCGTATCAGCTTCGACAATGTGCTCGGAGCCTTCGATAGGGATGGGGCGGCGCCGGCCAGAGTCGTCGGGTTCGCCTAATTCCATCTTGACGCATTCTATAGCTCTTACGTAGCCCTTGTCATCGCCAATGAAGCGCACAGGATTGGTGAGGAGATTGAAGATGATGCCTTCTTCTTCGGCATGTTCGATCTCTTCTTCACGGGCCGGCATTTCTTCCCGTGAGCGACGGTAGACAATGCTCACGTCTGTATCATCTCCGCCAACACGCAAAGCAGAACGGGCTGAGTCCATGGCCACATTGCCAGCCCCAATTACGGCTACTTTTTTGCCCACCTTGACAGGGGTGACATAATCTTCCCGGTAGGCCTTCATGAGGTTGACGCGGGTCAGGAATTCGTTGGCTGAAGAAACGCCGTTGAGGTTTTCCCCCGGCAGGTTGAGGAACATGGGTAGTCCCGCTCCGGTACCAAGGAAAACGGCGTCAAAACCATCTTCTTCTAAGAGTTGGTCAACGGTCTTAGTTTTCCCAATCAGCATATTGAGTTTGATTTCCGCGCCCAAGTCCTTTATAGTTTGAATTTCAGCAGCAACAATGGCCTTGGGAAGACGGAATTCAGGAATACCGTAAACTAGAACGCCGCCCATTTTATGCAAGGCTTCGAAGACAGTGACTGCGTGTCCTTTCAGAAGAAGTTCGTAGGCAACGGTGATTCCAGACGGGCCGGAACCAACCACGGCGACCTTTTTGCCGGTAGAAGGGAGTACTTCTGGTACTTCAACGTCGTCATGTTCGCGTTCGTAGTCGGCCGCAAAGCGTTCCAGGCGTCCAATGGCAACAGGATCATCTATCTTGCCAAGGACACAGACTACTTCACATTGTTCTTCTTGGGGACAGACACGCCCGCAAACGGCGGGGAGAGTATTTGTCTCTTTGATTTTCTTGGCCGCGTCTGAAAATTTTCCATCTGCGATAAGTTGAATGAACTCTG
>DAOUWT010000146.1 GCA_030666985.1 Chloroflexota bacterium | reverse complement strand
TCTCTCTGGTAAAAAACTCGAAATATGTCACTCTGAGCGAATGTTTTGTGTGAGCGAAGAGTCTCCCACTCCGAACGAGGAGATTCTTCGGGAAAAACGCCCTCAGAATGACATAGCTAGTAAAGGGGAGTGACCAGTTACCAACTAATAGAGTTGTCAGTAATATTTCCCCATTTGTGAGTCTGGGCGGATTGGCAAACTCCGTGTTTTCTGCTATGATAAATTTACAAGTAAGAGGTAACTAGAAATGAAGATAGGAGAAGGTAGATGGGTATTCAAGAAATAGAAGTTGCTATCACAAAGCTGCCAATAGGACAACTGAGCGAGTTATTAACTTGGCTTGAAGAGCACCAAGCACGCCTATGGGATAAACAAATTGAGTCTGATTTGGAAGAGGGGCGTCTGGACAAAATCTTGGCTGAAGTGGATGCTGAGTATGACGCGGGGTTAGCACAATCTTTATGAAGCATTTAACCCTGCCACGTTTTTGGCAGCACTATCACAACCTGCCAAAAAAAGTGCGGAAGTTAGCCGATAAAAATTTTCAATTACTCAAGTCTAACCCATATCATCCTTCGTTGCATTTCAAAAAAGTAGGACAACAAAATCCATTGTGGTCAGTGCGTGTCGGCAGAGGTTATAGGGCATTGGGGCGTGAGAAGCCCGAAGGTATTCTGTGGTTTTGGATTGGTTCGCATGCGAAATATAGTCAGTTTTTGAAAAGGATGTGAATAGGTTATCAATGGAAGAGAACTGATTTTTGTTACTCGGCGTGACCTAACTCCTAACTCGTACCTCTAACCTCCAATCCGCATTCCATAATCCACAATCCGAAATCAACATGGGCTTTTTCTCCAGCTTAAACCCCGAAGATTACGACCGAGAATACGCTGACCGCGAACTCGCAGGGCGCATTTTCAGCTACCTGAACCCCCACCGTAAAAAACTGGCTCTTATTACCATTCTGCTGCTCCTGGTAGCTGTTGCTGTGGCTGCCATGCCCGTTCTCGTCTCTCAAGGCGTAGATAGTTTGGCGGAAAATGCTCAAGCCGTGTACGTCGCCCTCCTAGTGGGACTTGTCGTAGCCAGCGGATTTTTACGATGGGGCGCAAATTGGATTCGCCGCCGCCTCACCATTCGCGTTGTATCTGATGCGGTTATGACCCTACGCACAGACGCCTTCCGCTCCGCCGCCAATCACGATCTATCATTCTACGACAAATTCTCATCCGGGCGCGTGGTCTCTCGCATCACATCTGACACCCGCGAGCTAGGGAGCATGGTCGTCATGGTCACAGACCTAATCTCCCAGCTCACTCAAGCCATAATCCTGGGCGTATTCTTGGCCCGCATCGAAACACGCCTATTTTTATACATCATGGTTTTCTTGCCCATCGTCTTCGCTTTGGCCCTGGGATTCCGCAAACTGGCCCGCAAAGTGACCCGCGAGGGCATGAGAGCCATGGCAAAGGTCAACGCCACTATCAAAGAGACCGTCAGCGGTATGAGCGTTGCCAAAAACTTCCGCCAAGAAACCGCCGTCTTCGAGGATTTCACCGAAGCCAACCAACAATCTTATGATGTCAACGTTCAGCGGGGATTGGTACTCTCGCTCGTGTTTCCAATCTTGAACGCCATCAGCGGGATAGGGACAGCCATTCTCGTCTACGCGGGGGGGATGAATGTTGCCCAGGGATTGGTCACGGTTGGGGCCTGGTACCTCTTCCTCCTCAGCCTAGATCGCTTCTTCTTCCCCGTCCTGAACCTCTCCGCTTTCTGGGCCCAGATTCAAGCTGGCCTCTCCGCCTCCGAGCGCGTTTTCGCCCTCATTGACGCCGAGCCAGCCGTCGTCCAGCGCGGTAATAGAACAGTTTCCCGACTCAAAGGTGAAATCCGGGTTGAAAAGCTCCACTTCCGCTACGAGGAAGACGAGTGGATTTTCCGCGACTTTGACCTCCACGTTCACCCTGGGGAGAGCGTAGCCCTGGTGGGGCACACCGGGGCGGGGAAATCCTCTCTAGCCAAACTCATCGCCCGCTTTTACGAATTCCAATCCGGGCAGATTTTCGTGGACGATTACAATATCCGCAACGTAGACCTGATGTCATACCGCCAACAATTGGGCGTCATCTCTCAAATGCCGTTCCTCTTTTCGGGGACAGTGGCCGAGAACATCCGTTACGCCTGTCAGGGCCTCAGTGATGGTGAAATGCGGGGGATGGCAACCCAAATCGGGGACGGGCACTGGCTGGACACCTTGCCCCAGGGGCTGGGTACCCAGGTGGGGGAGCGGGGCGGGCATCTCTCCATGGGACAGCGCCAACTGGTGGCCCTCTTGCGCGTCCTGGCGCAGCGCCCCGCCATCTTCATCCTCGACGAGGCCACCGCCAGCATTGACCCCTTCACCGAGTGGCAAATCCAGCAGGCCCTTGACATGATCCTGGCTGGCAGCACCAGCATCCTCATTGCCCACCGCCTCTCCACCGTCAAAGCCGCCGACCGCATCATCGTCCTGAAGGAAGGGCGCATCATCGAAGAGGGGAATCACGAGAGTCTTCTCTCCCAAGGCGGGCACTATGCCACTCTTTACAATACCTACTTCCGTCATCAGAGCCTAGAGTATGTTGAGCAGGTTAGGGAGCGGGTGATCAGGGATTAGGAAACTAGTGACTAGGGGACTAGGAATCAGGAAAACAGGAAAACAGGGAATCAGGAGAACAGTGCATCAGGAATCAGGAAAACAGGGGCGCAATATATTGGGAATTGGTATACTAGTAGATCTGTTGTGACCAATCTACCAATTTACCAATATTACCAATCTACCGATTCCTATTTGAAATACTCGTTTACCAACTCCTCATACCCCTCCAATAGCCCCCAAAAATCCTCCCCCCCCGCCACCTCATGCACATTCCCCTCCACGTAAGCGGCCAAAAAGTCGAAAAACGCCTCGTCCCCCATCCTTGCCCGCAGTTCGCCCAAAAAAGTCGCCCCGCGAAGATAAACCGCGTTCACATACGGCCGAAAACCCTCAAAATCGTAAATCGTACTGTTCACCCACCCCTGGGGGTTATAAGCCGCAATCCGAAAATTGAACCACCACGCGGCGGCATGGGGGTGGGCGTGCTCTAAATAAATCTGCTCGCTGTAAGTAGCCAGAATTTCGTCCAGCCAGGGTTCCAGAGCTTGGTCGTTGCCCACCAAGCCATACCACCACTGGTGAGCCGTCTCGTGGGCCGTGATCAACGTCAGGTAATTATAAGGCGTGGAGTCGTAGCTCCGGTAATACTCCGAACCCACGTAAACCAGCCCATCGAACTCCATCCCGTCTGGGAAGAGAGATTCCACCACGGTGAATGTTCCGTGCTGGTAGGGCGTAAAACGCTCCCCGTAGATTTCGAGTGACTCTTGAGCAATATCCAACACAGCCTCGCCCGCGGTGATATGCTCCGGGAAAAACACGCTTCGTATAGCCACACCATTCCACTCCGTCTCCCTAACCACATACTCCGTGCTGGCCGAGAAGGTGAAGTTCCGGGCCGCCTGCGCCCGAAAATAGTACACCCCGTCCCGAACGTCAGCAGGAGCGTTGGCTGCCAGAGTGACCCCCTCTGCTGTCTCCCCCAAATTGAGCGCCACCTCGAAATCTGCGCTCTCATAAACCAGGTGCTCGCCCAGTGTCCCATACTCGTAGTAATTCGGCTCGTGCGCCAACCAGCCCTGCTCCTCGTGGTAAGGCGGAACGAAGGGATACCAATCCCCCAAATTCGTTTGCCGCTCCGTGTAACCAAAAATCCCCTCTCGTTCGGGAACACGCAGGGTGTAAGTCACCTTCACGCTCAGGCCCTCCCCCGGCGGAAGAGGTTCCGGCAGCGCGAGGCGCAAAATCCCCCCCACAAGTTCACACCCCTCCACCGGCTGCCCGTCGCCCCAGGCCAGGTCATGCAGCTCAAACGCTCCCGCGTACCGGTTTGGTTCCACCACAAAAACGAGTTCATTCAACTCCTGTGATGTCTCATTGAGATAAACCACCTCCTGAAAAACGCTCACCGTGTGGGCATAATAATCAAAATCGGCGGAGATTGTGTAGTGAGTGCGTGGCAGAGGAGATTCCTCTCTCCTTGTGGGAGAGGGGCTAGGGGTGAGGGCGGTGGGATTTTCCTGCGGGGGGAGGAGGGAGGGGGTGGGTGGTGCAGCCGTGGGAGCGGGGCCGGGGGTGAGGGCGGGTGCCTCGCTGGGAAGCGTCTCCCCCGGCGTGGGCGTCACCGCTCCCGGCGCCACACATGCCCATTGAATGGCAATCATCAAAAGGACTAAGATAGCGATTTTCGACTGAATACTGAAAACTGAATACTGATCACTGTTCACTGAAAACTGAACCTCATTCCCCCTGATGGTTTATGATAGGATACTTTTAATAGCCTCAAGTACAGCCTCTAAATTTTCTTCCTCTGACGGTTGTACATTTGACTGTTGCTCAAAATGCTTATGATGGGGGTGGGTTGTAATTTTCGGGTGATGTGGAGCGTTGTCCCAACCAATTTTGAGCTTGTTATCATTGTCTAGCCAATAATACGCATAGTGTTCCAGCCTGTCCCTTGACCAAGATTCTCGCAAGTGAAGCACGTCCTCGTTCACCAAAGAAATTTTCAGCTTAATATAGTTTGGGTTGTCAACAGGCAGGATTTCAATACGCCCAATAATATTCCCCGCTAATTGCTGAATGACAGTAATGCGTTCAAGTGGACTAACTGACATGGCTTGGTTTTAGATTTTCTAAAGTTTCAAGGCGGTTGTGTAAATCTTCTAAGCGGCTTACCCAGCTATGCCACTCAATATAAGCCTCGTGTGTTTCAAAATCAGCGTTTGTGGGTAATCCTACCTCTTCTAAGCGAGAAAGGCTCATACCAAAACGATTTTCAAAACGTGCAATGGCTTGTTTAGCTTTAGATAATTCTGTTTTAAGCTCGTTTGATCGTTGTTGAGACCCTAAAGCCAGAATTCGTTGCCAATCTTGGCCGGTTAGTTCAATTGGTGGGCTAATTGGTGTGACCATGTTTAAAACTCCTTGTATAAACTGGGTTCAAGCTCTAATTCTTACCTTTTTGGTATCTTCTCAATATCTTGGAGTGAGGCTGAGACCTCTTTTGCCATTATATCAGACTGGGTTCATTATTTCATAGAACAAAACTCCATTTTCGTCCTTGACACACCTTTTCCCATCATGTTACAATCCTCACTGTTGTATAAATCTTTAGTAAAGTGATAGGAGCACTTTGATGCGAAATCTAATTGTTACTCAAACCAAAGTTCGACGCTCCGCCGGTATCGGTGGGGGTGTTGTGCCCCAGCGAGGTGCGCCTATTGACTGAAGATTTAGATTAACCTAAATCATTGCGGCCACGGGTGAACCTCGAACCCCGTGGCTGTTTTTATTTTCAGGAGACACTGTTTTTGTCTGGCCACGGGTAGAACGTAAACCTGTGGCCTTTTGCATTCTATGAAACGTAAAACGTGAAACGTGAGAACGTGTATTTACTTGTCACTCATTACTCATTACTCGTCACTCATTACTCATTACTCGTCACTCGTCACTCGTCACTCATCACGGAGGAAAAAAATGTCTCAAGCCATAATTATCAATGATGTTTATAAAAAATTTGACAAAGACGGCAAACCGCTTTGGAAGCGGATGCTCAAGCCTAACACCAATGGGAACGGCTCCAAAAACGGGAAGAACAAGAAAACCGAGGTAATCGCTGTCGACAAGGTTTCTTTTATTATCCGCGAGGGCGAGATATTTGGTGTCCTGGGGCCCAACGGGTCTGGGAAATCCACCCTCATCCGGCTGATGGCGACTCTGCTGCTCCCCGATGGCGGCGACATGAAAATCTTTGGACATGATGTGGTCAAGGAATCTTTCGCAGTCCAAAAACTCATCAACCGCGTCTCCGTGGAAGCCTCTTTCTTCAAGAAGCTTTCTCCCATGGAGAACCTGATGTACGGCGCCCGTCTTTATGGGATGGCCAGCGGAGAAACCAAGAAAAGCATCGTCGAAATCTTGACCCGCCTCGGATTGGAAAAACACTCTATTTTCCAACCCATGGAAAAAATGTCCCGTGGCATGCAGCAGAAAGTAGCTATTGCCCGTGCCTTGCTCTCGAAGCCCAAGGTCTTGCTGCTGGATGAGCCGACCACGGGCCTTGATCCCCGCTCCAAGCGTGAGGTTCAGGCCGTAGTTGAGGAATTGCGGGACGAGCATGGCGTTACTATGCTGCTCACCACCCACGACATGGCCGAAGCGGATATCCTTTGTGACCGCGTCGCCATCTTGGATAAGGGGAAGGTGGTCGCTATGGATACGCCTGAAAACCTGAAAAAGCTGGTTCCCAACCACAACGGGCACGAAACCACCTTGGAAGACGTGTTCTTGGAATTGACGGGACGTCAGCTCAAAGAGGAAGAAGAAATTAAAACGTGAAGAGTGAAACGTGAAACGTAACAAGTAAGAAGTAAAACGTAAGGCGTGAGAACGTGGCACTCATTACTCATTACTCATCACTCCTCACTCCTCACAGAACGTGGGTTTCAATCGACTATTTGTAAGTTTATTTCACGGCACCTCGCCCCCCTCAGTCCCCCCATTTGCGCCTCACGAAAATATGTGAG
>DAOUWT010000088.1 GCA_030666985.1 Chloroflexota bacterium | reverse complement strand
TTACTGGGTATTGGGCAATGTAGAAGGGGGTTTGGGGGTGGAGGATGGGGAGGTAGCGGTAGAGATCGGGGGGAGTGTGGCCCAACTCGTCGAGGGAATCAGCTACATTAGCTCGTAATATTGGTGTTCCTTTGTTTAGCCAAAGCAAGTTCTTAAGCCGCTGTTGCAGTTTCTCACCAATATCTGGAGCCTGATTTTTACATTCTTTATAAGCCGCTGCGGCAATTTCGGTCAAAGCAAGTTGTATGTCTATAGAAGGGGTTTCACGTTTATCAGCTTGTTCATCTAAACTTGCTAATCTTAATAATGTTTGGCGGGCTTGAACAGGATCAGTAATATCAAAATACCCCATCATCAATAATACAGGCTCTCGCCACCAGCTATCTAAAATGAGTTCGCCTTCTAAAAATTGAGCGATACGCTCAGGGCTGTGAAAACGAATGGCAAGGTGCCTTCCTACCAGAAATTCTTGAAAAGAGAGATGGATAAAGCGATAGTATTTCCCCAAATTTTCCAGAAGTGTTCCTCGTTGGCGTGTTTGGGCAATTAGCTCTTCTACAAATGCCTCATAAGAAGGCTCTCCCTCAAAAACTTGCCGCATAGCTTTCTCTTCAATTTCTCGGCCTTGTTCTTCTCCGTGTTGGTGCATCTGGAAAGCTAAAAATTGGAGCATACCTCTGTTCATAGACAAGCTCCCCCCAACTCGCCGTTCGATTTCATGAGTTACTTCACGATCTAAGGCATAATCCGGTTTGAGCATGGCATCTACGGCTTTTTGGTAAAGTTCGGCTCGCTGGTCAGGGAGTTCAGTTTCATTGAAGTAGACAATCAACAAAATTCGCACCATTAGGGGCGAGGCTACCAGGCGTTCGGCTCGGTCTCCCAAACGCTGTTTACGTTCAGCTTCAAGGGCTTGAACATTTTCAATCAATTTACCAGAGTGTAGTTGAGCTTCCCTCTCGCTCTTAGAGTAAATAGATCGAAAAGCCTGAAATATCAAATTCTCGACCTGTTTCTCTGAGAGAGGTTGCACACGCACTTGCCTAAATCCACGTCCTAAGGTCACATTCCCCTTATAAGCCGCACTTCTACTGGTGACAACTACACGGAGGTTATCTCGCCCACCTACTAAATCCTCAATAGCTTGGCTGACTTTTTCGCGTTCGGTTTCGTTAGGAACTTCATCTAGGCCATCTAAGAGCAGTAGAACATCATGCTCGTTCTGAATCAAGTAGGCGAAGAAATCTGGATGAGGTATTAAATACTCTTGGCGGTTAGCCATATAGTCGGAAATGAAAGCAGCTAATGATTTTTGCCGCCCTGACGCATCTGGGGAAAGATTACGCAAGTAAGTGGCGTATTGGCTGAGAGGAATATAAATTGGTAAAGGGAGTGTGTCTAAACCAATGCTCTTTTCTGTAAAATCACTCTGCCCTGCATGCAAAGCTGTTGCCAATACCCAGGCAATGTGTCGCAACACTGTGGTTTTCCCGCTGCCCGGTCCTCCTATAATGACTATCCTAGCTCCAAGTGAAAGAA
This sequence comes from Chloroflexota bacterium, assembly GCA_030666985.1. Lineage (GTDB taxonomy): Bacteria > Chloroflexota > Anaerolineae > Anaerolineales > UBA11858 > B10-G9. Next base: position 7,455 of record DAOUWT010000088.1, on the reverse strand, counting down.
CTTCATTCATATTAATAAGAGTTCGTTCTCTCGCTTCCTCAATTTTTTGTACCCGCTCTATATCTTCAATGTGTCTTAGCTCTTCATCGTGGTACTCCGCCTGAAGAGGAACATAGACCTTCTCTAAAGGCAGGTTAATCACTTGGCGGCCAGCCTGCTCAATCCCACGCAAGACAATGATCCCAAAAACTTCCTTCATCCACTCAAGGTACTCTTTTAGTTGACGTTGGAGATCGTCTTCATCAATTTCTGGATGTCCAAGGGTATAATTCTTGACAATGGCTTTAACGCCCTTTTCTTCCGCGCGGCCTTTCTGCCGTATTCGCATAACTTCAATAAGCGCGTGCAATATCACAGCAGCCAAAGCCAACAAATATGGTACAGATTGGTATGTTTGAGGAATTTGATCCTTAAACAGAATGCCCAAAATGAACATAAATGCAGCAAATGCCAAGGTGGGAGTTAATTTCTTAGCCAACTCTAGTAGAATATCTTTCCAATCTTCGTTCATGGTTCTAACTCTCCTTTTTGGATACTCCATTTGAATCAATTTCAAGGTTGCAAGGTTTTTTCCGCGTTTTCCGCGCTCGTCCGTGTCCAAAAATCTTGTCTCACTTGCGCTAAAGACCCGAACTGCAACGCACTTCTAAGACCATGAAGTGCAATGCAGTTCTATCACTATAGAATTTTGCCCTTCAAGGAATTCAGAACGGGTCACTCATCACTCGTTACTCATTACTCCCACCGGCAAGGTCAGCGTGAAAACTGCCCCGCCCTGGGAGTGGTTGCCAGCCTCCAAGTTTCCGCCGTGCGCTTGGGCCAGCTTCCGCGAGATGGATAGTCCCAGCCCCGTTCCGCCGCTCGAACGTGTGCGCGATTTATCGCTTTTATAAAATCGGTCAAATATATGGAGCAGCTCGTCGGCGGGGATTCCGGGCCCGTTGTCATGGATGGCGAGGCTGACGCGCTGGGTGTTATGAGACAAGTTTATTTCGATGCCTTGGTTTTCGGGAGAGTAGCGCAGGGCGTTGGCTAGCAAGTTGTTGAGGATTTGCTCGATGCGCTGGGGGTCAAGGGTGAGCGTGGGGCAGTCTGCGGCAAGGGAGAGATTGAAGGTGATGCCCCTGGTTTGGGCTTTAGCTCCGAAGCGGGTGGCCGTGCGGCGGACGAGTTCTGGGAAGTTTGTTTCGGTTCGCTCCAGGGTCAACTCGCCCGCATCGGCCAGGGCCAGGGTGCGGAGGTCGTCTACCAGGCGGGTAAGGGAGCGGTTTTGCTCGGCAATGGGAGCCAGGTTTTCAGGGGTGAGTTCATAAATTCCGTCTTGCAGGGCTTCCAGGTGCGCCTGCTGGACGGATAGGGGAGTTCGCAGTTCATGGGCAATGTCGGCGGTGAGAGCCTTGCGGTGTTCTGCTGCCTCTTGGAGAGAGTGCGCCATTTGGTTGAAAACGCGCCCCAGGGTGGCCAGCTCCCTGTCTCCGCTGACGCTGACGCGCTGGCTGAGGTCTCCCTCCCCCACGCGGGCGGCTGCTTGGGTCAGGTTTTGGATGGGACGCAAGAGGCTGTAGGCTAGCAAAATTGCTAGAATTAGACCCGCTCCCCCGGCTATGCTGGCGGCTATTAGTGCGGCCCTGTTGAGACGGGATACGAGGGCGTCTTCTTGTTGGGATGTGAATGTTTCAAACCCTTCCGGGAGCAAATACCCAGCCGTTTCGCCTTGGTAGAGGAGGGGGAGGGCGTTTTGGAGTGCGTTTTCGTTTATTTGCGCGGTTGGGGCAGTGTCTTGCCCAACAGTGTCTTGAGTGTCTGATATTATATTTCCATCTAGGTCAATGATTTGGAGTCTGGTGACGGGCATTTTCCCCTTTTCGGTCATTTCTTGGCTCTTTCCTTGTCCCTGCCGCAGCCATGGAGGGCCTCCGGGCATGGAGGTTTCTGTGCTCAGGATTTCGGCACAATTCTCCCAGGCTTGGTATTCTTCGTAACAAGTTTCTAGCCTGGTTACCAAGTTTTCTAAGCCCAGCACGCCGCCCCGGAACATGAAGTCCCGCACTTCTTGAACCGTGCTTTGACGAGTAATTAGCACAACGCTACCAACAGCAATGAGGATTATGAGTACAAAAGAGAGGAAGAGGCGTAGGCGCATAATGAGTAACAAGTAATAAGGGGTATCAGTGACTAGGGATTGGTGACTAGGAAGTAAGTTTTCTAAACCGAATTGTAAATGGTAAATGGTGAATTATAAATTGTAAACGATCGCTGCACTGACCTCATTTACAATTCACCATTCGGTTAGTGTCATTAGTTATTCGCCACCCCAGAGGTAATACCTTTGACATGTCATTCTGAGGGCGGTTTTTGCCCGAAGAATCCCCTACTTCAACGTTGGAGACTCTTCGTTCACAAAAAACGTTCTCTCATAGTGACATGTCTGGCGAATACTTTGTAACGCTAACCCATTCGTAATTTACCATTTAAAATTTCATTTAGAGCTACTAAAACGATACCCGATTCCGAAAACGGTTTCGATATAAGCGGGATTTTTAGGATCTTTTTCTAATTTAGAGCGCAGGTTTTTTATGTGAGTGTCAATGGTTCGTTCGTAGCCTTCGTAGACAATCCCTTCTTGGGCAGCTTCTAGCAATTGCAGGCGGGAGAAGGCTCTTCCGGGGTAGGCGGCCATGGTGTGGAGGATGGTGAACTCCGTGGGAGTCCAATCCACTTTCACGTCCTCTTGGGTGACGGTGTGGGCCTCGATATTGATTTCAATATCGCCGACTTTTAGCACCTCAAATTCCTGGGGAGCAGACTCCGCCCGCCGCAGCACGGCCCGCACCTTGGCCACGACCACCCGAGGGGAAAAGGGTTTCGTGACGTAATCATCCGCACCCAATTCGAGACCTATCAATTGATCTGTTTCTTCGACGCGGGCGGTGAGCATGATGATGGGAGTGTCGGCCTGCCGCCGAATTTTGCGGGCCACGTCTAGGCCATTCATCCCCGGCAAGTTGAGGTCAAGGAGTACCAGGTCGGGGTTTTCTTGCTCCCAGAGCTTGAGGCCGGTGTCTCCCCGGTAGGCCTTCAATACCTTGAAATTTTCTCTTTCCAAGTATGAGCGGAGGACTTTTACGAGTTCGGGTTCGTCTTCGATAATTAGGATGGTTGTCATGGGGAATACCTTGAGAATTGCGAGGTGCGAGGTGCGAATTGCGAATTATGAATTGCGAATTGTGATAGCAATATGCTAGCATTATACCGAAAAAATGGGAATTGCTCAAAATTTGGTTTGCTTGAATTGAAATTCAAGGCTAACAAAACCGAAGTCCGTTCGCTTTGCGTGCCGTTGGCAAAACGGACTACTATCATTGTTTTGAGTTTTAAGTCCGTTTCAACGGACTTTGCGTATTAGCCTGTGATTTCAATCACAGGCAAAAATGGGCAGTGCTTCCACACTACCCATTTAGGTTTAGACTAAGTTTGTAAAGGAAGCTTTCATCCTCTTACACGATTTTGCTGACTGGCAGACCTCCGAGGTTTTATGGGGCAACGTTAGTTCCAGGATGGAACGGCCTAACCTCGGAGGTCTTGAAATCTATTTTACCAGTCGCATTGGCCGTCGCATCCGCCCTGATCTCTCCCTTGAGGGGGGAACTGGCCGCTCTGGTTAGGAGTGTACATGCCCTTTCCCTGGCGGCTACCCATCTGGTCAACTTGTTCTTGGGTGATGATCCCGTCTTCAACGGCCTGTTGGAAGACGCTTTCACGTACCTCAGCCATTTTGGCCTGGAATTCTTCCATTGTGAAACCTTGGGCTTCGGCCAGCGTCCAGAGGTTTCCGCCGTTTTCGTGCGCGGCTTCAAGCTCCTCGGCGGTCAGGCCAAAAGCGTCTACGATAGCCGCGCTCATAAGGTCGTGCATGGGGCTGTCTTCCATCCCAGCGAAGCCCATTTGACCGGGCCTGCCGCCTTGGTCAGGGTCATACATGCCTTTCCCGGCCTGTCCCTGGCGGCTGCCCATCTGATCAACTTGCTCTTGGGTAATTAGCCCGTCTGCAAGGGCTTGTTCAAAGACGCTTTCGCGTACTTCAAACATTTTGGCCTGGAACTCTTCCTGCGTGAGACCTTGGGCTTCTGCCAATGTCCAGAGGTTTTGGCCGTTTTCGTGCGCGGCTTCAAGTTCTGTAACGGTCAGGCCAAAAGCGTCCGCGATGGCTGCACTCATCACATCATGGAGGGGGCTGTCTTCCATAACGCCAGACATTTCTGCGCCGCTACGCATTTCTGCGCCGCGCCCTCGCCCACCGAATCCTCCTGGGGTCTGAGGGAGGAAGTCAGGAGGAGTCTCTCCTTGAGCAAAAGCATAGCCCACTCCGGCTAGAGCAACTACGGTGATTACGACACCTGTGAGAATATATAGTAGTTTTTTCATTGTAAATCTCCTTTTTTATAGTTTGAGTTTTTCTAATTAATTGAGACCCTAAAGGTCTGTTAGGTCATCGACATTCGTTTTCACCAGGGAATTTCTCGTAAACTCAACTGATTGTTTCATAAAAAAGACCTTTAGGGTCTGTTTTCCCTGAGTTGCCTACATGATAAAACAAAGTTGTGAAGAACTTATGGAGAAGGCATGGGGGATATGTGAAGAAAAATAGTTGCTCATTCCTATTTACCTGTACAATCACTTTGTGATATATTATCTATCCCGCTCCACGTTCGAGGGACACAGTCAGTTGTCCCGCACTCCAGCCGAAAATTCCCCTTTTAGAGCCACCGAATGAATTCGGCGTCTAAAAAACAAAACGCGATAAATCGCGTTGAGAATTACCGCACTTATAACCCATTTCAATGGATTTTGTTCGTTAGCCTGCATTCATTCATAGCGAGAAAATAGTCAGCAAACGGACTAGAACGAGGCATGAATTCATTTTTTTCTCATTCGATGTAATGTTGCCGGTGAAAAATTTTTATGCAGAATTCCCCTTTTATGCTAGAATGCTCGTAACCGTTCAGGGGATGCCATTCTGAGGGTGTTTTTTACCCGAAGAATCCCCTCCCTCGCAATTAGGAGACTCTTCGCTCGCAACAAACGCTCTCTCAGAGTGACATAGCTGAACGCTTACGAATGCTCTTCGTTGGGAGGCTCCTATGACAAACAATTTCAAATTACTCCTCGTCGTGATCGTTTTCCTTTCCGTCTCGTTGGCCTGCGGCACGTCCGTGACTCCGGACGAACCTCAAACCATTACCGTAGAGGAAAAGGTCTTATTCCAAGACGATTTTTCCGACCCCTCCAGCGGTTGGGACCGAGTCAGGAATGAAGACGGTATAGCAGATTATACCGACGATAGCGAGTATCGTTTTCTCATCAATACCACCTTGGTTGAACATTGGGCTAACCCCGGCTTGAATTTCGGCAATATTATTGTTGAGGTAGATGCCACCAAGGCCGGCGGTCCGGATGATAATGATTTTGGACTTATATGTCGTTATCAGAATATGGATAATTTTTATTTCTTCTTGATCAGCAGCGATGGCTTCTACGCTATCGGCAAGATGGAAGCAGGCGAGGGAACACTTATCAAACCTGACCAGATGTATCCTTCTGAGGCAATTTTACAAGGAGAGACCACAAACCACTTGCGGGCCGAATGCGTTGGCTCACGTTTGGCTTTGGTTGTGAATGGAGAACTGGTAGTTGAAACGGAAGATAACGCATTCCTGGAGGGTGATGTAGGTTTGATGGCAGGAACTTCCGAAGAGCCAGGTGTTGATATTCGTTTTGATAACCTTGTTGTCAAGGAGCCATAAAAAAGTGAAGCGTGAAACGTGATGAGTGAGGCGTGAAAATTTACCTCGATATGGTTGGATGTCGCTTGAATCAAAGCGAGATCGAAACTTACGCCCAACACTTCCAGGCCGCAGGCCATACCCTGACCGCTGACCCCGCAGAGGCGGATCTGGCGGTGGTGAACACCTGTACTGTGACAGTGGCCGCAGCGGCTGATTCCCGGAAAATGATCCGCCGCCTGGCCCGCAAAGGCGCAGGGCAGATTGTGGTCACGGGATGTTGGGCCGCCCTGGAACCGCAAAAAGCCGCCCAACTTAGCGGCGTTAGCAAGGTGATTCCCAATACAGAGAAAGCCACCCTTGTTCCCGACATATTGGGATTGGAACGGAATTTTTTTGATAGCGTGTCATTAGAACGGGCCCTTATCCCCGGCCCTCGCACACGCACACGTGCTGTTATCAAAGCCCAGGATGGATGCGACAATCGCTGCACTTTTTGCATTACTACCATTGCGCGCGGAAAAGGCCGCAGTGTTCCCGTGGGAGAAATCTTGCGAGATATTCGCATCGCATTACGTGGGGGTGCGCAGGAGGTGGTTCTCACCGGCGTTCATTTAGGATCATGGGGGCAGGATTTTGACATCCCCATGGCCTTGCACGATTTAGTAGAGACTATTTTGGTGCAAACCGACGTGCTCCGTTTGCGTCTCTCTTCCATTGAGCCTTGGGATGTGGAAGACCCCCTCATCAAACTCCTGACCTTCCCGCGTGTAGCGCGTCATTTGCACCTCCCGCTCCAATCGGGATGTGCTGCCACGCTGCGGCGCATGGCCCGCAAGATCACGCCCCCGGATTATGCCGCCCTCCTCGACCGGGTCAGGGCTGCGGTTCCAGATGTAGCGATTACCACAGACGTGATGGTGGGCTTTCCAGGGGAAACGGAGGAAAATTTCGCCAAGAGCTTGGCCTTTATAAGGGAAATGAACTTCGCCGGCGGCCACACCTTTACCTATTCTGCCCGCCCTGGCACGGTTGCCGCTGAGATGCCCGACCAAGTTCCCCATCCCCTCCGCAAGGAGCGGAACGCTAAAATGCGCCAAACTTTGGCCGCCTCCTCGGCAAAATATCGCCAGCGTTTTGTGGGGTGCAAGCTAGACACATTATGGGAAAACGCGACCAACCTCGACGGCGGAGGCTGGGAATTACGCGGCCTGACGGATAATTACCTCCATGTCAGGGCAGAATCATCTCAAAACCTATGGAATCAGATTACCCCCGTTCAATTAACAGCCGCAACCGGCCGGGGCATGGAAGGTAAAATAGTGAACTAACGTCTACTCGTGATAGAATCTACTCACGCAACCCTGTTGGGGATTGGCGGGGACGCAAACGGCTGGGGTGGAGTAAAACCACGCCCCGGCGTAGATACCAGTCCCCAAGGTTTTTCCTCGCTTATGCGTGGGGCTGCGCCTGGGGCTTGCTCTCACGCCTCACCCCCCGTCCCCCCAAAAAAATCCACGGGGACAGAAATTACTCCACACGCAACACGTTTCACAGAACGTGTGTGTCAATTGACTATTGGTAAGTTTATTTCACGGTAGCTCGGCCCCCCTCAGTCCCCCCATTTGCACCTCACGAAAAGATGTGAGACGAAAATGGGGGGAGGAATTAC
>DAOUWT010000378.1 GCA_030666985.1 Chloroflexota bacterium | reverse complement strand
TCATCATCGGGGAGGGGAGGACATGCGCGTAAACCCCGCCAATATATTGGTAGAGGGGCAGCCCAACCGATATTGCGGCTGCTTTAGCCGTGGCTAGGCTGACGCCCAAGATAGCGTTAGCGCCCAATTTGGACTTGCTCTTAGTGCCATCTAGTTCTAATAACGCGGCGTCGATAGCGCGTTGCTCGGTAGCGTCTCGGCCAGTGATTTCTTTGAGAATTTTGCCATTGATATTTTTTACGGCCTTGGTGACACCTTTGCCACCGTAGCGGTCTTTGTCTCCGTCGCGCAGCTCGAGGGCCTCATGGATGCCAGTGGAAGCCCCAGAGGGCACAATAGCACGCCCCAGGCTGCCATCTTCCAAGATGACGTCCACCTCCACGGTGGGGTTTCCGCGCGAGTCTAGAATTTGACGGCCGATAATGTTTTTAATCTTTGTGTTCATGTTAATCTCCATTTATATTCTTCATAAGTATCCAGCTGTGTAAATCGATTAGAAATCGATTCTGTTCTACGAAACCGACCTTCGTCGGTTAGGATTGATTCTAATCTGCGCAGGCAGATTTTGCACGCCAGCGGCGAATTCCATTCGCTCCTAATTACTCCCAATTACCACGCATCACTCCTCACGCATCACTCCTCACGCTTCTCTCCTCACGCTTCACTCCTCACTTCTTTCACCGCCTCAACAAAAGCCACAAAAAGCGGATGTGCGCGATAAGGACGCGAGAGAAACTCCGGGTGGAATTGTGTTCCCAACATAAAGGGGTGGTCGGCCAATTCGGCGATCTCCACCAAACGCTTATCCGGGGAAAGGCCAGAAAAACGCATCCCGGCTTCTTCTAAGATGTCTCGGTAGGCATTATTTAGCTCGAAACGATGGCGGTGGCGTTCGTGAACCAAATGTGTACCGTAGGCTTGGGCGGCTACAGTTCCCGTTTGGAGTTGGCAGGGATATAGTCCCAAGCGCATCGTGCCCCCCATATCTGTGATATCGCGCTGATCCGGCATCAAATCGATCACCGGATGCGGAGTTTGGGGGTTGAATTCGGTGGAGTTTACGCGCTCATCTCCCTGGATTTGGCGGGCAAACTCCACGACCATGAGCTGCATCCCCAGGCATAATCCTAGATAAGGGATTTTGTTTTCGCGTGCGTATTGGGTGGCCCTAATCTTGCCTTCCGTGCCGCGCTCCCCGAATCCGCCGGGGACGAGAATTCCGTCCACGGACGCGAGATGCTCCGAAATGGAGCCTTTTTCCAGGAGAGAGGAATGAATCCATTTAATTTGTACATCTACCCCAACCTCAATCCCCGCGTGTTGGAGAGCTTCTCTCACGCTCATATAGGCATCGTGGAGTTCCACATATTTACCCACTAGAGCAACTTCGACCCCTGGTTTTTCCTGGCGCATTTTTGCCAGCATTTCTTTCCAGGGCTGCCAATCCGGTTCTTGACGGGCCTGGAAATTCATGCGCTCCATCACAAAATCGCCCATTTGGGCTTTTTCTAGGGTAAGGGGGATTTCGTAGAGGTTGTCGGTGGTGACCATGGGAATCACGGCTCTTTTTTCCACGTCGCAGAAGAGGGCAATTTTATCCCGCAATTCCTCTGCTACAGGATAATCTGAGCGGGCGATGATCATATCGGGCGAGATGCCGATAGAGCGCAGTTCCCGCACGGAGTGCTGCGTGGGCTTGGTTTTTAGCTCCCCCGTGGCCCCAATATGAGGCACCCACGTAACGTGGATATAGAAGCTATTTTCGCGCCCCACGTCGCCGCGCATCTGCCGGAGAGATTCTAAGAAAGGAAGAGATTCTATATCTCCCACCGTGCCCCCTACTTCCACTATGACAATTTCCGCACCGGTGGTTTTAGCAACAAGCCCGATCCTTCTCTTCATCTCGTTGGTAATATGAGGAATAACCTGGATCGTCCCCCCCAGGTAATCTCCCCGCCGCTCTTTGGCGATGACCTCTTCGTAAACCTGACCAGTAGTCACGTTGCAGACCTGGTTGAGGCTGGTATCTATGAAGCGTTCGTAATGTCCCAGGTCAAGGTCGGTTTCAGCGCCATCGTCGAGCACGTAGACCTCTCCATGTTGGTAGGGACTCATAGTCCCCGGATCGACATTAATGTAGGGGTCAAGTTTCTGGATAGCCACCTGGTACCCCCGCTCCTTCAGCAGCCGTCCCAGGGCTGCCCCGGTGACGCCCTTCCCAACCGAGCTGAGTACCCCGCCTGTGATAAAAATATACTTTGTTTCCATTGGATTCTTCCCTGTTATCTGCTTTCCTCAAAACATTGACTATTGTAATACAATGCGCCGAGTACGCAATACAAAAGAAGGTAATCATTTAGACCCCGTGGATTTTTGGGGGAGGTTGCCGCGCGGGGGGGATGTCGCTACGTGGGGGGGAGGTCGCCGCACAGGGGGGAGAGGTCGCCCCGCACAGGGGAGAGGTCGCCCCGCAGGGGGGAGGTCGCCGCACAGGGGGGAGG
>DAOUWT010000331.1 GCA_030666985.1 Chloroflexota bacterium | reverse complement strand
GGTTCTACATCTTTAGGCCCATGGGGTGTAACAGGCGTATTTATTGCTGCAATTTCAGGCGCAGTAGGCGTGAGTCTGTATGCACTGGGTGTTACTTTCAACCGGTTGGTAGAGCTGTTCAATCGCAAACCGATACCACGTCAGGGAGTATTTGGTGGTTTGATATTTAGAGAATCGCCCGATCGTCATTTTGGTTGGATGGGTCTACTTAGTTTCCTGCTTGGGTTTGTCATAGGTATTATTAGTTTAGTACTTGGTTTCAGTAACTGGAGCATCTCGCAGCAGTGGCTATATCTTCTAGGCAGTTCCATGCTGATTTTAATGGGGGTACAGCTTATGATTTCATGGATTTTATTGCGCGCACTGGACGAGATTCGCCAACGCGATGAACTCACAAAACAAGATCTTACTGGTTGAAAATATTTATGGATAAGGAACAAAGTTTATGAGCGATAAGTCAAAGGAAGACAGCGTTGAAATTGATGTTTCTGCGATCAACCTCGGAACTCGCAAAGTTAGAAAACTCCCAAAAGCAAACTTTCCCAATGCGGATGCCATCGTCCATCAAGGATTGCTTTCAACACAGCGTTCTCCGGATTCTGTGGATATCATTCTGGTAAATCCACCCACCCCGGATGGTGAACTGTGGATCCGCACCCAGCATCGGGTGGGTCGCCGTACCCGCGAAAATATGATTTGGCCCCAGGTATCGCTGGCTCAGATGGCCGCGCTCCTGCATCCCACTTACACAATCAAAATTGTAGATGCCAACGCTGAACGTATGAGTTGGCCTGAATTCGCCGTATTGCTGGATAAATACCAGCCTAAATATTACTTCACCCAGTTAACCGCCCCCACATTGGAAAACGACATGTATGGCGTCTTCCTTGCAAAGGCGCGCGGTGCCAAAACAATTGCATTCGGAACCCATATCACCCCCATCCCAGTAGAAACACTGCGGCCCTATCCAGCGCTTGATTTCGGTTTGATTGGTGAACCTGACCTGACCATCCGAGATCTGCTCGACAACCTGGAAAATCGGGTCAGTGAGCGTCCCGCCAATATCGTCAAGCTTTTTGAGAAGCACGATCCGACGTACGAACCAGCCCGTTCATCCGATGGCACGCTTGATATGCGTAAGATCAAGGGGATAGCCTGGCGGGAGAATGGCGAAATCGTATTGAATATGCCGCGCCCATTTGTCGCCGATCTCGACGATATGCCCATTCCCCTGCACGAACTTCTCCCTTTGGACAAGTATCGCATGCCGATGATGAAAGGCCCATTTACATTCATTGTCCCAAGCCGGGGCTGCACAGCTGGATGCACATACTGCATCAAGCACGTCAGCTACCAATACAGCGTGCGCCTGCGCTCCCCCAAACTCATCATGGAAGAGTTGTGGAAACTCAAGGAATTGGGTCTTGACTACATCCATATGTATGCAGATCTATTCACGGTCAACCGTGATCAGGTGATGGAACTCTGCCAGTTGATGATCGATGAGAAAATCAATATCAAGTGGATGTCTAACAGCCGCGTGGATTATGTGGACCAAGAGATGTTAAAAACGATGGCAAAAGCAGGAAATTTCATGATTGCCTGGGGCCTCGAAAGTGCTAACGAACAAATTCTCAAAGATGCCCATAAAGGTACTGATCCTGCCAAAGCCCGGCGCGCGCTGACCTGGGCAAAAAAAGCCGGGATCATGAACTGGGGTTATTTCATCATTGGTTTACCGGGCGAAACCGAACAGACCATTCGCCAGACTATCGACTATGCCAAGTCCTTACCAATAGATATCGCTCTGTTTCATGTGGCTGCACCGTATCCTGGCACGCCTTTTTTCTTTAAAGTTGTAGAAAACAACTGGTTCCGCCCCGGCACACATTGGGAGCAAGTGGATATGGATAAAGGAACTGTACTGGATTATCCAGAGCTTTCTGCTGAGAAGTTACTCTATTGGCAGAAGCGTGCTTTCCGCGAGTGGGCAATGCGCCCCGGCCCTGCCATGACCTACTTGAAAATGCTTTTCTCTGATCCGCAAACTTTCAAATCGGCATTTGATGTTGGTATGCAAACGCTCAAGTGGCAAACGGGTGCTGACTCAAGCCATTAATGTCCAAGAGATGGAATGCAACTTGGCTCATTGGCGTCGAATGGGGTTTCCTGCTCGCAGCGATAGGCCTATGGGTTACATCAGAGGCTTTTCGCCCCTGGATGAACTATGGGGTTGGATTTTTGATCATTTCATGGGGCGCACGCTGGGTCCGAATTGGAAAATTCTCTCGCTCAACCCCCATCGATTTGCCATTGATCCTTTTTCTGATCAGCGCCCTGATCGCCTGGCAAATCGCCCCCAATCAACCAGCAGCGTTGGCACGGCTGTATCTTCTCTTGGGCGCTACGGGAATATATTATTCGATCATCAACAGCACCAAAGACACCCTCAGCAAGTTCGCAAGCGGCATCATCATTGTCGCAGCAATTTTGGCGATCTACTTCATAAGCCAGCGCGATTGGGTGCAGTCCCCGGCTCGATTTGCCCTCACCCGCCAAATGGGGCAAATCCTGTCTCAGATTATCCCCGATTTCGGGCTGGCTGAACCGCACTGGAACACCGTCCGAAACGGGTTGGCTGCCGGGCTGAGTATCATCGTCCCCATCTTCCTGGTGCAGTGGGTCGGATTGACAATCCGACCCACCCGCGAACCAATCAATCTGATCACTGTCGTGGGGGGCATCATCATCCTAATTGAATTGGTGATGACAGAATCCCGCACCCCATGGCTGGTTGCCATCATCATCGTCGGGATCACCCTGTGGTGGTTGTCTGCCAAAATCCATAGGAAAGCCAACCTGAATCACATCCCCGTTTTCTGGGCTGGCCTGGGAGTGATTGCTGTCCTGGGAGTATCTGGAGTCCTGTTTCAACAGCAATTGGTTGCGGCCTTTGCGAAACTTCCTGGCCCGAACACTGCACTGGGACGGCAAGAAATCTATGCTCAATCCTGGCTCCTGGCTCAGGACACGCAATTCACAGGGGGCGGCTTGGCGGCATTTC
>DAOUWT010000410.1 GCA_030666985.1 Chloroflexota bacterium | reverse complement strand
GGGGGCGCGGTGAGGAGGGGGAGGGGGGGGGGGCGGGTGGTGTGGGGTGGGGGGGGACGGGAGGGGGGCCGGGCGGGTGGCGGTGGGCGGGCGGGCGTGTCCGCGGGGGCAGGCTATCCCCCAGGTGGGGACGGGGGTGTCAGAGGCGGGGAACGATGTGGTGTTCCCGGCAGCGGGCTTCGTACAACTCCGAGGCGCCAACGATGACAATGGGGTCATCATAATGAGCTGGCTCTCCATTCACCAGGCGCTGGGTACGAGTGGCAGCTTCGAGACACTCCATACAGACAGCGTAAAGTTTGTCTACCTCTTCGGCTTTAGCCATCAGGTTCGGCATGGGGCCAAAAGGTTCTCCACGGAAGTCCATGTCTAACCCAGCCACAATGACACGAATTCCCTTCTGCACAAGTTCATCGACTATGGAGAGAATAGCGGCATCGAAAAACTGGGCCTCATCAATGGCGACAACGGTGACACCTTCTGAGAGACGCTCTCTAATTTCGGAGACATTTTCAATAGGGATAGCTTCGAATTCGTTCCCGGCATGGGAGGTGACTTTGTCGACGCTGTACCGTGCATCAAAGCCTGGTTTGAAAACTTGCACTTTTTGCTTGGCGATGGCCGCTCGTCGCAGCCGGCGAATTAGCTCGTCAGTTTTTCCGCAAAACATGGGGCCGGTAATGACTTCTAGTCTGCCGTTACGGTGTTTCATGAAAGCCTCTTAAGTGATTAGGTAAAAAAAATACAGGCAGAGCAATTGCATCTGCCTGTATTTTATCAGAGATTCGCTGAATTTTGCCTTAAACTACAATTTCTTGAGCAGCTTCGGGAATTTCATAACCAGCCTCACGCAAAGTCTTTTTCATGTCAATGAGTGATTTGCGGCCAATTCCTTTGATATCCAGAAGGGCTTGTTCGCCGCCTTCTAGGGCATCTAGAATATCTGCCACTTCTTCGATTTTCGCATCCAAGAGAGCGTTATTGACTCGAGTGCCCAATTCTAAAACGTCAATGGAAACATCAGCAGGAACCTGTTTGGTTTCGCGAGCTTCTTGTTGTTTTACATAATCCTCGCGGGCCTTTATCTTTTTGTAGAAACGCTCTACCTGACCTTCAGTATCAACAATGCGCTGTTCGCCAGTGTAAAATGGATGGCATTTAGAGCACACATCAACGCGGATTTCTGCTTGGGTGGAACCGGTTGCCCAGGTGTTTCCACAAGCACAGGTAACCTTGGCTTCTGGGTAATAAGTAGGATGAATGTCTGGTTTCATAATTTATATTCTCTTCTAGTCAAACGCGATAACGTTAACTCGTTTGCGGCCACCACGAATAGTTTGAAATGCAACAACCCCATCCGCTTTTGCAAACAAGGTATCATCTCCGCCGCGACCAACATTAATGCCGGGTTTTATGGATGTGCCACGTTGCCGGATCAGGATATTACCAGTGCGAACATGTTCACCAGCATATTTTTTTACGCCTAAGCGTTTTGATTTACTATCACGACCATTGCGGGTTGACCCGCCGCCTGTTTTGTGAGCCATTTTTTTACTCCATTATAATATTGTCGATCTTCAACAAAGTATAACGTTGACGATGACCTTGTTTTATTCGATATCTATTGGCAGGTTTATACTTGAACACCACTATCTTCTTCCCTTTGATCTGATCTGCCACAGTTGTCTGCACCTGAGCGCCTTTCACCGTGGGGGTTCCAATATGGAGTTCCTCATCATCAGCGATGAAAAGTACCTGCTCCAGAGTGACACTATCACCCACTTCATTCTTTGGCAAGCGATCCACTCTAATGGTATCGCCTGGGACAGCTTTATACTGCTTGCCGCCACTTTCAACAATCGCATACTTCATAATACTCTCCTCCAATCTTCACTTCACCATGCCTT
>DAOUWT010000185.1 GCA_030666985.1 Chloroflexota bacterium | reverse complement strand
GAGAGGCGCAGGGGCCGAGGGGAGAGGGGGGGGGGGGGGTTACGCAAGAGGATGAGAGGGGGGGATGGGGGGGGAGGAGGGGAGGGGGGGCGGGTGGGAGGAAAGTGAACCATGGTGGGGCGGCCCGCCCGCGGGGAGGGAGATGTCACCGCCCTCTCCGGGGGGGAGCAGCAACGGGTGGCGTTGGCGCGTTCCCTGGCCCCGCAGCCGCGCCTGCTCATGCTCGATGAACCGCTCGGCTCCCTAGACCGCACCCTGCGGGAACGCCTCATGGGAGAGTTGCGCCAAATCCTCAGCCAAATGGGTCAGACGGCACTTTACGTCACGCACGATCAGGTGGAGGCGTTTAGCGTGGCGGATCAGGTGGTGGTGATGCAGGAGGGCGAGGTGGCTCAAATCGGGACGCCGCAAGAGATTTACCAGCATCCCAACTCACCCTTTATGGCCCGCTTTTTGGGATTAGACAACCTTCTCCCCGGCTGGGCGCGGGAAACCCCAGGGGGAGCGCTCGTCTCAACCGCCCTGGGGGAGTGGCCCGTCCCGCAGCGGGCAAGCGGCGACGTGACACTACTGCTCCGCCCCGACGAGGTGCAAATCGGACGGGGTGGCAAATCCCAGCTTCAAGGCGTCATCGTCAAACGCTCCTTTAGCGGCAACACCTACCGGGTAACGGTGGATGTTCAGGGCACGGCCCTGCGCTTCGATTTCCCCGCTTCTATCCCCAACCTCCCCGACCAAGGCCAAACCATTACTCTCAACTTTGACCCCCAATCCGCTTTGCAGGTGTTAGTCGGGTAGCGAGCCAATCGCATCGGCGTTAATGATGTGTGTGCGCCCAACGCAATTGGGCATCAGTACGATTGGGCGTACCTAACGAAGTTAAGCATCTACCCATGAGAAAAAGTGTCCACTAAATTGGCTTCAATCCGTATAAATTCTAACCACAATCCCAATCCCGTCGCCTTCGTTATTGTGATCAAGCGTGAGCGTATTCACACCAGATAGGATCATGGGGGTGATATCGAGAAAACCGCTGTCATCGATGTGCGCCGTTTTTACATCCTCGTCGAGAATGTAATTGTGATAAATACCGCCGTCGCTGGAATTCCAATCCACCCAATCGTAGACGTAATCACCGTTGAGCTGCAACTCGCCCCGCCAGCCGCAATACTGCGTATAACTGTGCTCATCTTTGGCGACATCGTAACACCCCACTTCGACACGCGTGTAATTCGCGGGCACATGGAAATCAAAGGAGATGGCTCCATCGCTGTAATGCACGCCGCCCAAGTCAATTTCATCGTATAGCGTCCCTGCCACGCCACCGGACTCTTGTGACTCTTCCGCAGGTTCGACATCTTCAGCGCTGTCCTCCAGGTAAAGCGACAAGCCATAATCTCCCTCCCCACTCAAAGACCCCGCGCCGATAAAATACAATCCATCTTTGGGCAAGGTATACGGGCCAACGCTGATTTGATACGGGTCGCTCCCGGTGGATTCGGTCTCGACAAGGATTTCGCCACTGGCATCTTCGCCCAAATACAAATAGGGCCTAAAATCTTCATCTTCAGCCCAGAAAAGGATCGAAATCTCATCCTCGGCCTGAGCGGTGAACTCCCACCATTGGATTTCACCGTCTTCGAGGTACTCATCCGTAATCGTTTGGCCGTATCGGATTTCGCTATCAGGGTCGGGCTGTGAGGCAGATACTTCTTCTTCGGGGGCAGATTCAACCGACTCGTCTTGTTCGTCATCTAACCAACGCTGCATCAATTCCAAATCAATCGAATACTGGCCTTCAGAATCATAGGCATCCACCAGGATGAAATGTTCGCCATCGTTTTCCAACTTGGCTTGCCACTCCCAATAGCCGTCACTCTCCTCGAAAAGGACCGTGTCATTGACTACCTTATTGTTCCAGGCCTGGGTCAAAATAACCCCAATGTCCAGATCTTCGTCAATAGCCAGAATCTTAATGGAGAGCACATCATCGGCCAAACCATCGAAACGCCAAATGTCCCGGCCCTCCCACGCCAAAGTGCTAGACGTGCTGATGTCGTATTCGATGGTGTGCCGGTTGATGACCGGTTCCTCCTCGCTTTGGTCTGGCTCCTCACTGAGGAAATCATCCCCACAATCTTCTTCATCCACAACATCTTTCTCGGCAAAGATCAGGCATTCCTGGGGAGTGAGGCCATAGGTAATATCCCAATGGTTGTAGAGGTCTTTGAGACTGGCGATGGAGGTTTTTTGTTCCCGTAAGAGGCGGAGGAGATTCGCAACATTGAGTTCATTGATCCCCCCGTCCGTTAACTCCCACAGGGCTTGGGCAACCGCCCCGGGTGAACGCTGGTCGGAGGAAAATTGATTGGAATCCAAGTCGTAGGTGATGGGGTTGATGTCCGTGAACTCATAGGATTCGTAAACAGAATCCCCCCGGGCCAGGGCCGAGAAATACATCCCAAAGCCCTCCGCCCAGGCACTACAAGCGCTCACCCGGCGGTCCACCTCCCCCAGCCTCGCCGTACAAGGGAGACTCTCTTGACCGGAGAGCCAGTAAAGCAGATATTGGCCATAGGCACTCAGGACGACATCCTCATCCCAGGCCACTTGGGGGTCGTTGCCGATGTAAATATAAGCGTCTTGGCCATCGTTGAAGGTTTTAAATCCGGTATCGGTGGTTTGCGTAGCATAATCTCCCGCTCCACCCCAAATCACGGTCGGATTCGACGTGTCCAGGCTGCCGTCTACGCCAATCGCGGTCGCTAACCCTAAATATACACTTTGAAGGATTTTGAAGACTGCGCTATCCTCAAGGGGAATCCTAAGGCTGAGATCCACATTCGATGGGCAATGATAATCATCGTATTCAACGACTTGGCCGTGATAGGTGATAACCCCCGCCCCTAACGCGGTGGTGTTTTTGACCTTCCCGGCCAGCGGTGACTCGGCATATACCCGCAAGAATGGGTCCACACCGAAACCGACATCCATCCCTTCCCGCAGAACAAAATCAAACGAGCCATCCGATCCCAGAAAGCCCTCATGGAGGAGTATCCCATCGGCATCGACGACCGCGTAGCCCATGGTCGCGGCGGGAATGGTCGTTGCTCGCGGGTCACCCGGATAGCGGCCATCCGTATAATACACCCGGCCATGGAAGCGAATATCGCAGGTCGTTTCCCATCCCAACCCGGACGCGTTCCAAAGGGCACCAAAAAAGCTGAAATGGCGCACTTCGGCAGTTAACTCATGCTTTCTGCTATCAACCCGGGTGGGCAACTGCAGCCACTCGGCCCCATCGAAGGTGGTGATGACCATCTCCTCCTCAGAAGCCTCCTCCGGCAAATCATCGGGATCATAGGAAAAGGTCACGGTCATCTTCTCGTCGCCGGTGGGCGTGCTGCCCGACTCCCACTCCAAGGCATAGACCTCCCCGACAATGTCCTCCGGGTATTCTACGGGCAAGGAATCCGGGTCAACTTCCGCCACGGTCAAAGTGGAATCTCCCGCCACAGCCCCAGCGGGAATGTCAAGTTTTAAATTCCCCAGGGAAACCTGATCGCCGTGCTCATCCACTGCCTCCTGAGTCTCCTCGAGAATCTTCACCTCATCGTGGGGGAAACGTCCGCCACCGCCCAACAACGGCCCAGAACCCCGAGAGAACAGGAACCAACCCCCTCCTATCAGACAACAACTCCCAATCAATAGAACCGAAATACCACCGCCCAGCCAGGCCCAGAGCTTCCCCTTTTTCCCCTCTTTTTTGGGAGGGCGCACTGGTTTAGGTTTTTTCTTAGGCGCTGCTTTCGTGGGACTCCTCTTTTTTCTCCTGGCCGTTCGAGAAGGAACCCGCTTGCGCTTAACTTTTTTGACCTTTTTTCGGGCAACGACTTTCTTTTTCGATGTCTCTCCCCTTTTGATTTTCTTTGACACAGTTTCAGATACCCCTGGGCGCTTGTTTTTTTCTTCAGGATTAGCCATTTTCACAACTCTCCTGTCTCAAGACGAGGTAAACCACAACAGCTCACGCTGCTGAGAAAAGGTTCGTAACTCTGGCTCTGAAACCTCGGAGGTCTCCGAGACCTCCGAGGTTTCAGAGCTGAAGATTCGCCAATAACACTTGCACGCGCACGTTCCGGGTCTACTCTTCCACTTCCTCCTCCACGTACTCATATTCATCCTGGCGCAGGCCCCAGAACAACAATCCCACGCCGACCCCTAACCCGAATCCTCCCAAGGCCCCCGAGGTCAGGTAGCGCACGCCCATGGCGGTGATCGCCGCAAAGACAAAAACCACCGCGATCCGCGTCTGCCAGGTCATGCCTGGATTCTTGAGTACCGAGATGACCAGCCAGCCAACTCCCAAACCAGTGGCCAGCAATCCCAAAAAGCGGGTGGCGTAACCGGCCAAAGCTAAAATGCGGACAATGTCCTGAAAAGTTTCCAGATCCATGAGATACCTCCAACAACTACAAAATCAAATCGAGTAAAACAAAGGTTTGAGAATCATTCGAGACATATCTGTGTCCCGACTATAGTATATACTATTTTATTTAAATTTGCTAGCTACCCGACAGTTTCAAGAGCACGAAAAGGTTGTTGGTGGAGACGGGAACCACGTGACATCAGGAATAACGCCCAGACTTTCCTCTCCAGGTTTTTGTGGTTAATTCGAATCCGGTTATCACTCCCGCCAGCCTGTCAAATATTCCACCCCGCGCCGGGCGATGTGTGACAGGCCCCGGATGCGTATCCCCCACCAGAAGAGGCGTAATAGGTGAAAAGCCCGCACGCCCAACAGCGAACGATCCGGGGACAGGCCATAGTAGAGGCGCAGCCACCAGGTTGAGGGCAGGAGGGTTTTGAAGGCATTTTCGATCAAATCTTGGGATGAACTCACCGAAAAGGGCCAGCCGCGCAGGTGCGCCACTCTCTCATCCGGCGAAAGGGGAACAGAGGAGCGGGTTCCCTTGATCTGGGGCAGTCCCTCAAAGGGAACCAGCCAGTCGATCGTCGCCAGAGCGTTGTACACCTGAGACGGCAGCCGGTCCCAATCGATCCGATCATGAAATTGCTCGACCAAGCTGATCATGTCGGCGATCCAGATCAAATTGGGGCGGTGCTGCGGGGCGTCGAACATGTGATAGTAGGTGTGCGCCAGCAAGTCTGTAGCGCTTAGCGTAAAGGCCTGTATCCCGTCCAACCCCAAAGGGATCGCCGCCGGGCGTAGAGCTTCGAATTCATTGGCAGGCAATTGGTCAAACCCAAGGGCGTGGTGGAGTTCAATACAGAGCGGCATCCCCTCGACCTGGCGTTCGACCATGGGCATGTGGCGGTGTGCAAACGCGGGTTCGGATTCGCCCGGCATGGCGGCCTGAAATCCCAACTCGGCCAGCAGGGTTTGGCCCCGCTGCGCGTCGGTTTTGCTTACCAGCAAGTCGATGTCGCTCATCGGGCGCAGACCCGCCTGGGGGTAGACCAGGTGGGCAGTGGCCATGCCCTTGAGCACCAGCAGGTCGATCCCCTCTGCTTCAAAAGCGGCCAGGATTTCAACCAACGCCCGCGTCCGGACGCGGTTGGCGTGGCTGCGTTGAATGGCACGGGCTTGCAAGGCCAGCCGGGCGGATTCCGGGATGACGATTTCGGCGGCGCGCAAATGTCTGAAGACTAGCGGCGCCAGGCCGTGGATTTCGGCCAGATATGGCAGTGAGTCCCAGGAGGGAATCGCCTCGGCGGCTTG
>DAOUWT010000133.1 GCA_030666985.1 Chloroflexota bacterium | reverse complement strand
GCAGCCACCATATGGTTTCGGTCCGGAAAAGGTTGGGGGCCTGGCTGCATGTGTGATTGACGTTCATGCCTATAGGTCTCATTCTGCCGAAACTTCCGATGTTTTCGAAATATCGGAAGCTTTTTCGTTAAACCGCGGCCAGGTGGGGACTACAAGGATGTTTTTGAGCAACTTATCCTTTGTGTAATGTGGGCCATACACCCGGCGAGAGCGGGAGATGAATTCGTGGCGGCGGCGCACGGCTCCCTCAGCAGGATGACCAGGGAGAACAGCGCGAGCATTCACCTGGGATTCTTCTTCGGCTTCTGGACAATACCAGGGCCAACTCCCTAGAGCAGCTTCCAGTGATGGATAATCCCCGACCCCTTCATACAACGGGCGGCTGGGCAGGCAAGATTTACGTCCTAGAAAGATCACCCAATGTGGAGCTTGCACAGCCCTGGTCAAACGGGAGATCAGTTCGGGGTCGGTTTGCACCGCGGCCAGGAATGAGGCATCGTGGAGGTAATCACGGTAGGTAAGTTCAGTGTGAGGTTTTTTACTGCTTAATTTGAGTTTACCAGCAGCCGTGAGTAGTTGGGGAGTTTCATAGCCTCCGCCAACCGTGTGGTAGTCGGTATACGGTATACCAGAGCGGTCGCAACGCACGCCGAATTGGATTTGCTGGGAAAGCTGGCGAATGTCGTCATCAGCTTGCAATCCCAGCGCGCAGGCCAGTAACCCGACAACGCCGGATTTGGTAGGTTCAGGGGCCGTGTCCCGCTGGCTCCAGCGCCCGCGCTCCCCCCAGGATTGTAGGGGGCCTTCGAGACGGAGAAAAAGGGTATTGGACATATCAACCTCCGGCTGCGTTTACGCTGGCACCTGTGCAGCAAGCCAGGTTTCCAAATCAGCCAAACTGTTTTGCTCGTCTGCGCCAGTAATCTCGTAATCACCTACGGCGGTATAGGCGCGCGACCCATTCAGTCCGTAAACCTTACGTAGACGTTTGGCGTAGTCATCCAGAGCCGCGACCGAGACATCCATCAAGGATTTGTCATAAGTCTGGCGGACCGGTTTAAGAAAAGCGTTAGCGTAACTCACTGGTAAATTGCGTTCGCTGACCTCGACTAAAATCAGGTCAGGCAGATTATGGGCGGCGAAGCTGTTTTGTTTGCCGCTTGGTTGGGCAGTGGCGGCGGCTTCTACCAGGGCAAGCATTGCTTCTTGAGCAACGCCTTTATCTCCGCCCAGGTTCTTCACTAATTCTTCCCAATGGACGTTGAAGTATTTGTAGTGGGTAGCGCTGTTGAATTCCACATCACCGATCATGCCCGCTCCCGATTCGCCGGAGATGTCGTCTACGGCTGTGAAGTAATCGAACTCAGTTTCCACCGCGCTGGTGGTCAGGCTGTGTGCAACCTGCACGGCAGCCTGCACATCTTCAAAGGCGGCGGAGGTGGTCATGCGGCCAAACATGGAAACATCTACAGAACGCGGCACACTTGCGCCCAGCATCTTCGTGAGGTCGCCAATTTTCACTTTAGGCCAATTTTTTGCGCCTTTTTCTTGATAGATCGCCAGGAGTTTCTCTGCCAGCGGCTTGCGTTCATTGGGACTGATGAAGATCAGTTGTTTGGTCTCGATTTCGCCCTCTTCGGTTTTCGTCCCGCCTCCTTTGCCGGATTCACGCCCGATTTCGGGAACGCGGGTAACGATGGCTGCGCGAGTATCTTCGTCTACCTCCATCGTTTTGAGTTCCTCGTCAATCATCCCCGGCAACCGTTTGGTGCGGGAAGCCAGCAAGTTGCGTGTTTGGAAGACATCCTTGAAAACTTCCGAGTGGCGGATGCTGCGCTTGATGCATTGGCTTGAAACGCGACCGCGTTTCAGACCACCGAAGAAGGCGTCTTTGGGGGAACCGGTATCGTCCCGGTTAAGGTTGGCAGGGGCGTAGTTTTGCAGGATGTGAATTTGAATTAACATGATTGGGTCTCCTTATCGTAGTTTAAATTTGAGAAATTTGTTTGCGTTCTTCAGGAACACGGTTGCTCGAAGCAACCGTGTTCCTTATTTGGCAAAATAAGAGCGCGCCCAGTTTTGCTGAATATAGCGTTTAGGAGCGTTCCATCGCAGCAAGTCACTCAGCAAGTGGTGCCAATTAACAGTTACACGCTTCGAATACAGGTAGCGCACGGCCTGGCGCAGCCGGAAGGGAAGCTGCCGTTCATCGGCATCCAGCAAGACTTCCATGCGCCGGTTCAGCCCTTTTTCGTTTTGGCTGTCCCGTGCATGCCGCATGGATGCGCCAAAATTTTTCTCTCCGCCGCCTTCGGCCAACGGGTACAGGGTGGCGACCAGGAAATACATTTCTTCCTGGTAACGGGACACGCCGTAAGGCAGAATGCGGTAGAACAACCCCAGACTGCGGGCTTCGCCCAGGCGTTTGCCCGCGTTGCGTTTGAGGCGGGCGCGCTCGCCTGGGTCAAGTTTTTCCAGAGCGGCAATAAATTTGGTGACACGTTCGTCTGATTGTTTCATTGTGAAAACTCCTTATCCTTTATATTTTCTGCGTTGGATATTTAGACTTTTGTGGCACGATTCTTGTGCTCGTGCGCCTAATATCAATAATGTACCGCTGCTGCCAACCAAGTCACACGCCTGACGGAAAACATCTTTTGCGAGGTCTACAACTACATCGATCCATTGGTTCTGCACTTCATCCCTACCTTCCAGGTTTGCCAGTGTATAGATGTAGGTCATAAATGGCGCAGCCAAGTCCCGCCAATAGTGTTTAAGCATATTTGCTTTTGCCTTTTTATTGCGATCCGATTTTTTTGCGTTCCCTTTGTAAGCCTTATCAAACTCTCGTGCGATAGTCCTTTCACATTTGTTAGCAAAATCGATAGCCTCACTTACCTTGATTTCTGCATCATAATCATCAAGCAGTTCGATTGGTAGTTGGAAACTTGTATCCAACCATTCAGCTATCTTTCCTGCCTTACCCGGCTCTGGACGGAAACTAACACAGCGAACAGGATACGTGTCAGCATCAAAACGGCCTAAATCCAGGTCGTATTGTTCGGATTCGGATAATATGTGAAGTTGTCTCAATATTCCTGGTTGAATATGTTGCCCTGACGGACTACGTAAGAATAGTGTTGCATAATCACGCCAGAGAGCTTTCCCTTTCGTAAATCGGACAACAGCCACCTCTTCCTTGTTTGTCTTATTGTTCATCCGAACAGCGTAAGCAGCAAATGGATCCAGCCAGTTCGCCGCATCTTTGGCGTATCTTTCTCCCGCTGCCCAACTGATGGCGCGAACACCCCACTCAATTGGTCGACTACAACAGACACATACATGTTCCGGGAGATATTCTGGATACAAACGGACACGTCTAATAGGGAAAGTTAGAGAGTACAAATACCCTAATGAAAACACGCTCTTCCCTGCTTCAATCTCGCTTGAGCGCTTCCACCAGGGTAAATCTTGCTCTCGATTTCTGGCTTGTGGTTGATTGTCAGGAACGATGAGCGAAAGTACGAGATTCTCAAAGAGTAGTTCGCCGTTTGGGATCACATATACTGGTCCCATTCCTGAAGGCGGGGTTGTATATCCTCGTCCATCCGCTTTTGCAAATGCTGATAACGTCACCAATCCTTTTGCCATACATGTTTTGCAAAACGTCCGATTTTCTTCAAGGCCATGGTAAAAGTGTACGAGGTCATCCGTATTTGGTATTTCATGAAATAGACGAGCGGCATAATTGGGATTTTTGTCGGGCTGCAAAGGCAAATCCGCACTCTGCATAAATGGCTCAGTCTCCGAGAACAAGTCAAAGCGATGAGCGTATTGTGTTCCGAACTGCAAGATGGTTTCTTTAGAAAATTGCCTATCGTGCCAGATGTCTGCTAGGTCATCTTCGTACTGTGGGTCGAAAGCGTCCTGCAAGATAGCTGTCAACAGCCGGTGAACGCCCACTACCACCAGTGGTGAGGGGTCATAAAGGGCGCGCAGCCTGTGAGCTTGCAGCAGTGTGTCTTTCAGGCTGATCGTGTCAGGGCTGCCGTCATCCCGTTCGACCGTGACCCACGGCTCTGTCCAAAGGTTGAAGGAAGGTTTGTCCATAAACATTCTCCTTTACGTTCTCTCAATCACCAGCCCTAAATCAGGCTCCAGTGTCAGTGTAATTGTTTTCTCTCCGGCGGGGATATTAGCAACACCATTTTCCAGCCACAGTGGATAGATAGATTTTAGCAGAGACGAGTCTTGAAACAGGGCTTCTGTTGGGCTGCTCTGTTCGCGGAAATAAGCGACCACATCCCATTGGCTAAGACGCAAGGAGCGGCGGAGCAGGCGCAAGGCAGTCTGCCGCGTGGGTGCGGTTGTCAATTCTACCCATTCATCCAGGGGGTAAAGTCTGGCTTTGTCACCCTCGCGCTCCAGCGGGAGGACGGTCACACTCTCAACACCCAGACGGGTTTGGGCGACGATCCAACCAGCTTTGTCCTCATCTTCCAAGAAGGTGATTTGGTTCGTCTGGCAAAATGGTCGTTTGGGATTAGGTTCAGGCAACAAACGCAATTGAGCTTCCCCGCGGGCACTGTCTTCAAAATTGTCTAACTTATCCCAGGCTTCTCGCAATGGGTCGTTCGTATCGGGAACGCCAGGGGTGTATACCGCTTCTACCAGCGGCCGGTAGTGATTTGGCAGCCATATTTCGTCTTTTCCAACAATAGCCTGCCAGGTTTTTTGCAAGATGTATTCGTGATAGAAACGGTCTGCACCCATCAATACCCGACCACCATCTGCGGGGTCGGGTTCACTATTCACCCACAGGGTTGGAATTTTGTGTGCCTTTGGGCGGAAATTCTTGTGGCGATGTACGCGCCCCATACGCTGTAAGAGCAGGTCTATTGGAGCCAGGTCGCTTACCATCACATCAAAATCCAGATCAAGGCTTTGTTCTAGTACCTGTGTACCGATAACAATGCTGCGTTTCGGACGCGCACCCTCGGGGCCAAACAGCTTGATGATAGCCGTTTCAAGTTTTTGGCGTTCTTCGAGAGGAAAACGGGCATGGAGCAGATACGCTGTGAGTGTTAGATCGGCTTGCGTGACAGCCTCGTAGAGTTTTTGTGCCCGATCCACCGTATTCGTGATCCAGCATGCACAGCCTCCCTCTGCGATTGTATTCAATAGCCACCGAGCTTTTTCTGCCGCGTCTTCGTGGGGAATGTCAAGGTGATTGAGTTGAAAGACCAGTTGCGGTTTGAAAGCCTCGGGCAGGGTATGATGGCTTCCATTCTGGCTGCCAACCCACAGGCTGGGATAGTCACGTTCCGGATCGGCATGGGTCTCAAAGGGGATGCCATAAGCCTTCACCAGCGCATCCCGACGGGATTGGGGCAGGGTGGCTGAAAGCAAAATTACCGTGCTGCCCAGTGCGGAAAGCCAGCGCAACATTTGTTCGATGATGGTGGTCATATAGGTATCGTAAGCATGAACTTCGTCCAGAATGACAACTTTCCCGGCCAGACCAATCAACCGTAAGGCATTGTGGCGCACATTCAGCGCGGCGAGTTCGGCTTGATCAACCGTCCCCACACCAAAGGGAGCTAACAGAGCGCGCTTTTTGGGCCCAAACCACTCCAGCGAGGGGTGTGAGCCTTTTCCCGCGTCCCCGAGCGGTTTGGGACGCAAATCATCTTCCATAAGGAAGGCTTGCCCATGTATCAGCTTTGCCTGAGTAGGCAGCCCCAGGCGCTGGTGCATATGGGTTTGTACGCGTACAAACATCTGGTTGCTGGTAGCCATGGTGGGCAGGGCGCAATAGAGCGCATCTGTGCCGCTGTGTTGGGCGACACGGTGTGCCAGAGCGAGGGCGGCTTCAGTTTTGCCTTCACCGGTGGGTGCTTCAATAATGGCAAGGCAGGGCTGTTGCAGAATTTCATCTGGGATTTCGTCTATCGCCTGCTGTAAGGGGCGAGGAGGCGTACGGTCTGGAAACAATTCCGCGAATATAGTGGGGGCAGTACTCTGGCTCAGTTGGAAAAATCCGGCATCTGCAACGGCTTTCCGCGCCTGCTGGCGAGAATGGGCAACGTAATCCAACAGGTCAGTGTCCGGGTGCGGCGTGAAGTACCGTTCGTCGGATCCCAGCCAGTCACAGAGAATGGTAAAGCCGGTCAAAGCCATAATCGCGGTAGATATGTTTTGGGGTTCGGGCCATTGGGCAGGCGGGGCAGGCAAGAAAACGGTGCGGAGAAGTTGATCTGCACGTTGGCGAAGTTGCACCCATTCTTCTGGCTCTTGCAGGCTGCTCAAGTGCTTGCGGCTTTTGGAAATGGTGTCACCCTCTTGTCGTAGTCCTGGGAAAGTGCCGTGGTGTCCGCCGACCATTTCCAGCCAGGCCCGGTGAAGCCAGCTCCGTCGAGGCCAGGGAGACAAATCCGCCTCGTCATACTCGTGTTTGAGAAATAACCTGCCAATGTCTGTGTGGTGGATTTTGTCTTTTGGTTTCCATCTACCAAAGGCAAAGCCTTCCCGTTCCAACCGCGTTTTTTGGGATGCGTTTTGCGCCTGGAAGGGAACGGAAATTTTACCAATGTCGTGTAACGCGATGAACCAGGGCAACCAACAGGCTAGTATCTTCTCGTCTGTGTTGAACGCCCGCGCCAATGCCATCCGCCAACGGGGAGAAGCTGGTGGACGTAGCAGATGGAGGGCAATACACCCGACATCAAGCATGTGGAACAAAGCCGGGTGAAAATCAAGTTCGTGTTTTCCGGTCTTCCCCCAGCAACGCAGCAGGCGTTGTTGGGGTTTTCCAACTTGTGGAGATGCGATATTATATCGAAGCATTAGTCGTTTGGTTTCCGTCTCCAATTCATCTCTCAATTTCTCCGGCCCCAGCACCTCCACATCCGCCCCCCATCCCCTCACCCACGGGAGCATTTCGCGGGGTTCAGCAATCGGCGCTTGCCAGATACAGCCACCGTCTTCGGTAGCGGTGATTTCTTCGAGCGGATGCCAGATGCT
>DAOUWT010000011.1 GCA_030666985.1 Chloroflexota bacterium | reverse complement strand
GTCAACCAATCTAAAAGAGAAGCCCTTTTTGACCTTCTCATAGGCGTAAAAAACCTCAAACAGCTTCGGCGCATCCTTGACCTTCTAGTGCGCGTACACAATATCTATGATGCTCGTCGCGTGCGGACAGTCTAAATTATTTTGGAGCGGGGGGTGGGAGATAAAAACCCTTCCCTGTAGGCAAAACCCGGCCTGGGAGGTTTAACCACCAAGGAGCGTGGGACCCCAGCCCTGGGGGTAGGATGATCGCTAACCCTGTAGCCTGGCTGCTAACCCGGCACGACCACGGCGCTCCCGTTTAGCACAACCCCTGACCTTAGGAGAAAACAACTATGCCCCAAATCTACTGCGGATACAAAGACTGCGAAAACAACGAAGATGGTCTCTGCCGCGCCGCCGCCGTTCGGATCGCCCCCGGTGTGGAATGCCTCACATATACCCCCTTCAAGAACGGCCCTGTAGACCATTCAACCCAGAAAGGTGACACCCTCACCTGGGATGAGGAATACTTCGAGTACGAATTCCTCGACGACGACGTTACATTATAGTGAAACGTGATGCGTGTTGCGTGAAACGTGAAAAGTGAAACGTGAAAAATGATAAATTCATCACGCATCACGCACCTCGTCTCCCCCGTTCCCCTAACATCCTGACCCGCATCTCCTAACTCGCCTTTCCTAACTCGCACCTCTTATCCCTCCACCTGCGCCTGATTCAACCGCCTATACAACCCATTCCGCGCCATCAACTCCTCATGGGTGCCCTTTTCCGCGATACGATCTTCCTCTAGCACAACAATGAGATCGGCGTTTCGCACCGTAGAGAGGCGATGGGCGATGATGATTGTAGTCCTTCCCATCATTAACCTCTCAAACGCCTGCTGTATCAAGACCTCAGTCTCTGGATCTACCGAAGAAGTGGCCTCATCCAAAATAAGGATGGGAGCGTCTTTCAGCACCGCCCGCGCGATTGCCATGCGCTGCTTCTGCCCGCCAGAGAGCTTAACGCCCCGTTCGCCGATGAGCGTATCGTAGCCGTCAGAGAGTTTAGTGATGAACTCGTGCGCGTTTGCGATTTTAGCGGCCTCAACCATCTCCTCGTAACTAGCGTTTGGGTTACCAAAGAGAATGTTTTCCTCCGCCGTCCCATGAAAAAGGAATACGTCTTGGAGAACTATGCTTATTTGTTGACGCAGACTCCTCAACGTTAGGTCGCGTATATCATAGTCATCAAGCGTGATGTCGCCTTGACTCACATCGTAAAAACGGGGGATGAGACTTGCCAAGGTCGTTTTTCCAACGCCCGTTGGCCCCACCAGCGCAACCACGCTACGGGTTGGGATATCAAGGTTAATGTCATTTAGAACCCTCTTGCCTCGGAGATAACTAAAACTCACGTTTTTAAGAGAGATAGCTCCCTGTGCCCTTTCCTGCAACGTAACTGCGTCAGGGCGTTCACCCACATCTGCGCGCTCGTTCAACAAGTCTGCCACTCTCTCTGCACCGGCCATGGCTTCTTGCACGTGCTCCCAGGCCATACTCAAGACACGCACGGGTTGGTAAAACATATTCAGATAGAGGAAAAAAGCTACCAAGTCTTCGGGTGGCAAAGTGTGCCCTAAAGCTAGTTTCCCTCCAAAGTAGATCACTACAATTGTGCCCATTGAGGCCATGAAATCCACCAAAGAGTGGAATGTAGCCATCAGGCGCAGGGCTTTGAGGTTTGAGCCAAGATACCTGTCTATGCGTTCGTTGACGTTCTGCGCCTCTTCTTCCTCGCGGGTAAAGGCTTTTATCTCACGGATACCAGAGAGATTATCGTTGACCGTGGCGTTGAGTTCGGCCAATTTTCCTTGCCGCACCTTAAAAGCGGGGCGCACATATTTTGAGAACCCACGCATCCCCAAGACAATGAACGGAACCGGAATCAGGCTCAGGAGCATCAACCGTCCGTTCATGCTGGTTAATACTATGCTGACGCCAATTAGGGTAAGCAAGTTCACGAATGTGTCTGGAATAGCGTGCGCTATCAAACGCTCAAAATTGTCGGAATCATTGATCATGCGCGACATCAAATTTCCTGTTTGCTGGTCTTCGTAGAAACTGAGCGAAAGCCGTTGCAAATGTTCGTAGATGTCCCGGCGGGCGTCCGCCACCACGCCCCATCCCGCCACGTGCGACTGGTAACTTTTAAGGTAATTCAGCCCGGCGCGTATCACATATACAACCAGAGCCAGCAATGCTAATTGCACGATGAGGTTTTGGGAAACTTGTTCCTCGGCCTGATTTACAACAGCCCCAACCATGGTTTTGATGATCCAAGGAGTCAGCAATTGCGCTCCCACTAGGAATATCATGCTCACAATGGTCAGCGTTAGAGGGGTAATATAATTTTTAGCGTAACTGAGTAAAAATCTAAGAGTTTTCATAGCAGTGATGAGTAAAAGGTAATGAGTAATGATGTCGTCTACTAGTTCATGGTTTCCTGTGTCTTGTTTTAACCTGCCCTTCCTACTATCCTAACTCGCAGCTCATGACTCGCAACTCGCACGCCCCGCTGCCCACCCCGTAGAAAAAGCCGCCTGAAGATTATACCCCCCCGTATCCCCATGCACATCTAACACCTCTCCTGCAAAATAGAGCCTCTTCACCAATTTAGACTCCATAGTGTGCGAATCCACCTCGCTGGTCTCCACGCCCCCGGCGGTGATGATGGCGTGCTTGAAACCGCGATCCCCCGTCACTTCCAGCCGAAAATCCTTTAGCCAGAGCCGCAAGCGTTTTCGCTCCTCGGCGGTGATTGCGTGATTGTGTTTACGGGCAGAAATTCCTGTTTGCTCAATACAAACGGGAATTAATTTACGCGGAAGCAGATTTTCTAAAAGAGTCTTAAACTCTTTCCGGTGCATGTCTTGAATATCACGCAAGAGACGCGCGTCTAGGGTGAGGTGGTCAAGAGCCGGTTTGAGGTCAATAGAAATTTCCACCTTGTTTCCATCCCGCAGCTCATTAACGATTTGCCCGCTCATAGTGAGAATGATCGGCCCAGAGACCCCAAAATGGGTGAAAAGCATCTCCCCGAAAATATCGTCTTGCTTTCTATCGTTGACCCACAGATTAACTTGCACGTTTCGCAAACTCACCCCTTGCAGGCGGGGAGCAACATCACCTTTGGTGATCAGCGGAACCAGGGCCGGCCTAATGGGAATAATAGTATGCCCAGCGGATTTGGCCAACTCGTACCCATCCCCCGTGGAGCCTGTCCCGGGGTAGGTCGCTCCCCCCGTGGTGATGATGACCGCGTCGGCGTAATGCTCCCCGTGGGAGGTGCTTACCCCCGCAACGCGCCCTCCCTCCACGAGGAGGCCTGTCACCGGCGCGTGGGTCGCAATCTCCACCCCCTGGGCCTTGGCCCACCTGACCAGAGCTTCCACCACGTCTTCGGCCCGCTCACTTTTCGGGAAGACTCTTCCCCCCCGCTGCACGACGGTGGGGACACCTAATTCCTCGAAGAAAGCCTGTAGTTCAGTGTTGAAAAATTGGTAAAAAACCTGGGTCAGGAATTTCCCCTTGGGATTGAAGTGCCTGAGAAATTCTTTTATTTCGTCGGTATTGGTGATATTGCAGCGATGCTTGCCAGTCAGGAGCAGCTTCCGGCCCGGGGATGACTTTTTCTCCAGGAGCAGGACGCTCGCACCCGCTAAGGCACGCTGTTTGTTAGCTTGCCCAGCAGCCTGCCCCGCCGCCATCAGGCCCGATGCTCCTCCTCCCACGACAATGACACGTTTTTTAGACATAAGAATCAATTTTCGTCCTCGATACAAGATATTTTGTTCGAACGGTAAAGCGCATAAATTATACCAGGCGGTGTGTTGGTATATTGGGAAAGATGTGTCACTCTCGCCAAGGGCGTGCCTCCGGCAAGAGAACGTTTTTTGTGAACGAAGAGTCCCCTTCTCGTAGTCGTTGGAGATTCTTCGGGAAAAACACCCTCAGAATGACAGGCCATTGGTTGTTTGCGAGAGGGGGTGAATAATTACAATCAAAAGTGCGGCAAAAATCTATTTGACAAGAAAAACCTTTCCTTGTACAATCACCCCTGATGAAGGAAGCATCAGAAACTTAACAATTGATCATAATCAAGGTGCCTCAACCCTCGGAAGGGAAGGCTCAAAGGCGAAGTCTGTTAAAGTCAGACGCTGTCCCGCAACTGTAAGGTAGTCTACTAGTCTGGTAGTCAGATAGTCAATGTTTTCATAAAACGAATTGACTAAACGACTAACGACTAAAAGACTAACAAGCCAGGCCGCCCGCCTTGATTATTCGTTCATATAGCTCTCGTGGAAAGGAGGTGTGAATACATGGTAGTTACGACTAAGTACTAATCGCATCCCCTGTTAGAGACAGGGGTTTTTGTTTTAAGTTTTAAGCCACCGAATGAATTCGGCGTCTAAGGCACGAAACGCGATAAATCGCGTTGAAAATAATTGTATTTATAACCCATTTCAATGGGTTTCGTCTCTTAGCCTGCATTCATTCATAGCTTAGATTTTGTAATTTGAATTACCGAGGTAAAAAAAATGAAAAAACTAACCTATAAAGTATTAATTATATTGTTAAGCGCTATTTTCTTGTTGAGCGCGTGTGCCCCGGCTGCGACTCCTGCTCCCGTTGAAACTGAGGAAATAGCAGAGCCGACCGAAGTTCCGACTGAACTTCCCGCTCCGACCCTCGAGCCGACAGCAGAACCAACTGAGGTGCCAGAACCTACCGAAGTGCCCACTGCAGAACCCATTGTCGTCATCGATGACTTGGGACGCACCATCGAACTGGACGAATATCCGCAGGCGATTGTGTCTCTTTCGCCGTCCATCACCGAGATTTTGTTCGCGGTGGGCGCTGGCGGCCAGGTTGTTGGGCGGGATGATTTTTCCCTCTACCCTGAAGAAGCCCTGGACATTGCTAGCGTTGGCAGCATGTGGGGCGACTTGCCCACCGAGGCCATCCTGGCCCTGGAACCCGATCTGGTGATTGTCGCCCAGATCATCTCGGAAGATCAAGTGACCGCCCTGGAAGACCTGGGGCTGGAAGTCTACTGGCAGGCCAACCCTGACGATTTCGCCGGCCTCTACGAGAACCTGCAATCGCTGGCAGCCCTCACCGATCACGAGGACGAAGCCGAAACGTTGGTTGCCAGCCTGGAGGATCGAGTGAAAGCTGTCGAGGAGAAAGTTGCCACTACCGAAAGTACTCCATCGGCATTCTACGAATTAGATGCCAGCGATCCATCCAACCCGTGGACGACCGGCTCCGGGACCTTTATCGATTACATCATCACCCTGGCCGGTGGCGTCAATGCCGCCGCGGCCCTGGAAGGCGACTACGCCCAGATTAGTTCTGAGGAGTTGATTACCGTCAACCCAGATATTATCCTGCTGGCTGACGCCATGTATGGCACAACCCCGGAGAGCGTCGCTGAACGTGCCGGATGGGACGTGATTGCTGCGGTGCAAAATGAGGCCGTTTACCCCATTGACCCCGGCATTATGAGTGTCCCCGGCCCGCGTCTCGTGGACGGATTGGAAGAAGTCGCTCGATTGCTGCACCCTGATCTATTCGAGTAAAACTATGCAAGGGGGCGGGGGAGCTAGGGTGACAGGGTGATTCCCTGCTCCCCTGCTCCCCTGCTCCCCTGCTCCCTCGCTTCACTGCCCCCATGCTCAAAAACCATCCCTACATCTCAAACCTCACCCTCCTCGGCCTCGCATTCGTTTTTAGTGTGGCTCTAGGCGCGGTCTATATTCCCCCCGGCACCCTGGCCCGTATCTTGGCCAACCAACTCCCCTGGGTAGACTTTTTCCAAACCTGGCCCGATTCATCAGCTGTCATCATTCTTAAAGTGCGCTTGCCTCACACCGTTCTGGTTACCATCACCGGGGCGGCCCTGGCCAGCAGCGGCGCAGCCTACCAGGGATTATTTCGCAACCCGCTCGCCGACCCATATTTGATTGGCGTTGCGTCTGGCGCAGGTCTGGGCGCTGTGGCGGCCATGTCTGTCCATTGGCCCACAAATCTACTGGGATTCTATCTAATCCCTCTGGCGGCTTTCGTGGGTGCGATTCTCACAGTGGTGTTGGTCTATAATTTAGCCCGCGTGGGACGCATGGTTCCTCTGACGACTCTCATCTTGGCTGGGGTGGCAGTCGGGGCCTTTGCGTCGGCATTGACATCGTTTCTGATGCTCCGCTCCGACCAACAGATTCACCGGGCGATATCGTTCCTCTTGGGCGGCTCTCCCATCGCAGGATGGAATCCTGTTCTCGCGGCTTTGCCCTACATGGTGCTAGGGATGGGCTTGCTGTCCTTATCGGGACATAAGCTGAATGTGATGCAATTCGGCGACGAACAGGCCAAACAAATGGGCCTATCCGTCGAGCGCGCCAAAGTTTTCATTGTCGTCACCGCCTCGTTGACCACTGCAGTCGCGGTCTCATTTTCTGGGATCATCGGCTTTATTGGTTTGATCGTGCCTCATTTGGTGCGCATTGTGTGGGGGCCGGACTACCGTCGCTTGATACCCCTGA
This sequence comes from Chloroflexota bacterium, assembly GCA_030666985.1. Classification (GTDB taxonomy): domain Bacteria; phylum Chloroflexota; class Anaerolineae; order Anaerolineales; family UBA11858; genus B10-G9. Next base: position 15,697 of record DAOUWT010000011.1, on the reverse strand, counting down.
CGATATTTGGGGGAGGCAGCGCCTTGCTGGTGGCGGATATGCTAGCCCGTATTTTGCTGGCGCCTTCCTCGCTGCCGGTTGGGATTGTCACCGCTTTAGCTGGTGCGCCCTTTTTCTTGTGGATTCTGCGCCGGGCGAAAAAGGAGGTCTTTTGGTAACCATGCTGAAACTTGATGAACTCACTGTGGCATACGGAGACCATCTCGCCTTGAGCGGAATCACGCTGGAGGTGGCCCCCGGCGAAATTCTGGCGATAATTGGCCCCAACGGAGCCGGCAAAACGACCCTGATCCGCGCGGTGAGCGGGGTGATCCCGATAAAGTCAGGGACGGTTTACTCCGACGGGCATGACCTGTCTGCGCTGTCCACCAGTCAGCGCGCCCGCCTCCTGGCAGTTGTCCCCCAGGCCCGCCCGCTGGGGGGCATGTTTACCGTGGAGCAAACTATCTTGATGGGGCGGACTGCTTATATGGGGTGGCTGGGCCAGCCGGACGACGACGATCTTGACATCACTCGTCTGGCGATGCAGCGGACTAAAATGACTCATCTGGCAGAACGCCGCATTGCGGAAATCTCCGGCGGTGAGCAGCAACGGGCACTCTTGGCGCGGGCGCTGGCCCAAACTACGCCTATTCTCCTGCTGGATGAACCCACCAATCACCTGGATTTGCGGCACCAGATGAATATACTCTCCCTGGTTCGAGAGTTGGCAATCGAACAGAATCTGGCCGTATTGATGGCTATGCACGACCTCAACCTGGTTTCTTTCTTTGCCGACCGGGTAGCGTTGTTCGTGGATGCTGAACTGAAAACGTTGGGAACTTTGCAAGAGGTGTTGACGGAGGAAAATATCACTGCCGCCTACCAAACGCCGGTGCAGGTCATCCCGCACCCCGATTCCGGTATGCCGCTTATTCTTCCCGTAGGCGATTGGAGGCAGAATGGACGATAGATCAATTTCCCACAAACGAAATTCAAAACGCCGCGGATTGGTGATTGTCAACACCGGGGAGGGCAAAGGCAAGACCACTGCTGCTTTGGGGGTATTGTTGCGTGCCTGGGGACGGGGATTTAAAATATGTGTGATCCAATTCATGAAAGCCGAAACCGGGCGTTGGGGGGAGGTCAGAGCTGCGGAAAAGCTGAAAATCGAATGGCACAAGAGTGGCGGCGGCTTCACCTGGCGATCTGATGAGATGGATGAATCCACTGCCAGAACACGACATGGCTGGACATTGGCACAAGAGAAAATCGCCAGCGGCGGCTATGACCTGATCTTGCTGGACGAGTTCACCTACCCGCTCCATTTCGATTGGCTCGACACCGCCGAAGTGGTCGCCTGGCTTAAGGCCAACAAGCCCCCGGATTTGCATCTGGTAATCACAGGCCGCTACGCTCCCCAACCATTGATCGATTACGCCGATTTGGTCACTGAAATGCGAAAGATCAAGCACCCCCTCGATCAGGGCATCAAAGGCCAGCGCGGGATCGAGTTTTAATGACAACCGGCGGCATACCGCAGATCACAGACGGCGACTGACTCTCGTCGGGGATAGCAAGCTTGACATTGTCAAAATAATCACGAGCAACTATGAAACTACAAAACTTGATTTCCAAAATCCGGCCTTTAGATGAAGCCGCTATGGAATCTGCCCGTGCCCGTCAAGCCGACTTGACCAAACCGCCCGGCAGTCTGGGCCGGTTGGAAGCTCTCTCCATTCAAATGGCCGGTATCACCGCTGAAGCAGAGCCAAAAATCGAGCATAAAGTGGTCACCGCGATGGCTGGTGATCATGGCGTGGTTGCCGAAGGCGTCAGTGCCTATCCTGCTGAAGTCACAGCACAGATGGTGCATAATTTTCTTCGGGGCGGCGCGGCCATTAACGTGCTTGCCAGGCACATTGGGGCACGCGTGGTCATCGTGGATATGGGGGTAGCGGCAGATTTTGACCCCCATCCCAACCTGGTAATAAAGAAGATTGCCTCTGGGACAAGAAACATCGCCCGCGGCCCTGCGATGAGACGCGAACAGGCTCTTGCTGCCATCGAGGCAGGGGTCTCGGTGGTAGAATCGGAAATCGAGAAAGGGCTGGATATACTCGCTACCGGTGATATGGGTATCGGCAACACCACGCCTTCCGCAGCTATTGCCGCCGCGTTGACAGGCCGCTCCCCCGCTGAGATCGTTGGCCGCGGCACTGGCGTAGATGATGCTGGCTTGGAGCGCAAAGTAGGAGCGGTCCAACGCGCGCTTACAGTCAACAACCCTGACTCCGGCGATGGGTTGAATGTCCTAGCGAAGGTAGGCGGTTTCGAGATCGGCGGGCTGGTCGGAGCGATTTTAGCGGCTGCTGCACACCGCAAGCCGGTTGTCATTGATGGCTTTATCTCCACTGCTGCGGCGATGCTGGCGGTCAGTCTGGCGCCCCAGACGCGCGGCTATCTGATTGCCGCCCATCGATCCCAGGAGTTGGGCCACCAGATCATGCTAAATTGGCTGGGACTGGAGCCGCTGCTAGATTTGGATTTGCGCCTGGGCGAAGGCACCGGAGCCGTGTTAGCCATGTCACTGATAGAAGCATCCTGTAAGATTCTCTCCGAAATGGCGACCTTCAGCGAAGCTGGTGTATCGGATAAAGAGTAGACGACCATAGACGGCCGGCGGCTGTCTGGTACTTCACCATGATGAATTTGACAGGTTGTAGCCGGGGTTTCCATACCCCGTTGCAGTGAGCTTCCCAAAATGATCCCTTTTTTAGCTTCTTTACAATTCTTAACCCTGATCCCCCCCATCATCAAGCGTCCATTTACGCCCAAAGAGTTGGGGCGTGCGGTGGGTTACTACCCGCTGGTAGGATTGCTGATTGGTGCAATTCTCACTGGTGCGAATTACTTGTTCGCTCTGGTATTCCCATCTTCAATTGTCACAGCCTTGACTCTGGCGGCCTGGATTGGTTTAACCGGAGCGCTGCACCTGGATGGATTCCTGGATGCTTGTGACGGACTTTTTGGCGGATTTACCCCCGAAAAACGCCTGGAAATTATGCGTGATGAGCGCATTGGAGCGTTTGCTATGGCAGGCGGGGTGCTCTTGCTGCTCCTTAAGTTCACCGCCCTGGATTCCAACCCCAGCCCTGTCGCTGCCCTGCTGCTGGTTCCCACCTTGAGCCGTTGGGGGATTACCCTGGCAATTGTGGCTTTTCCTTACGCCCGCTCGCGGGGGTTGGGACGCTCTTTCAAAGATCACGCCACTTGGAGGCAAGTCGCGCTGGCGACGGGCATCGCCGCGGCCGCGGCCTGGTTCATTGCCCAATGGATCGGGCTGGCCGCCATGGGACTCACCGCCGCACTCGTCTGGGCTGGGAGTAGTTTCACTCTGCGCCGCATCCCAGGCTTAACCGGCGACATCTACGGGGCATTGAACGAGTTGGTTGAAATGGTACTTTTGTTGGTTTTCGTTGTTACGATTTAGCGCAAAATGAATGAAATTGTTCTCCCCCTCGCTCTGGCACTTGACCTCCTGTTCGGCGACCCGACCAATCGCTGCCATCCTGTGGCCTGGATGGGCAGCTTGATTGCCTGGGCACAAAAGCGGGCGACTAGGAGCGGGCCATTCCCCGAGTTTGCTTACGGTGCCTCTCTAGTACTCACCGGCGGCGCGCTGATCGCTGGAATTGGCGTTCTGGTTACTCGAATGATCGCGCGGCTTCCCGCTCCTGCGAAATGGTTGGTCGAGGCTGCTTTGGTGAAAACATCTTTCTCGCTCCGAGGGTTGGATCGCGCTGCTGGTGAAGTTCAAAATGCTCTGGAAAACGATGATTTGCCTGAAGCCCGTCGGCTGGCGGCCTGGCATCTGGTCAGTCGTGACACCTCTACCCTGGACGAATCACAAGTTGCTGCCGCGGTCATTGAGTCCGTAGCCGAAAACGCATCCGACGGGGTGATAGCTCCGCTGTTTTATTACGCTTTGGGTGGTTTGCCAATGGCCCTGGTTTATCGTTTCGTCAATACCGCCGACTCCTTGCTGGGGTACCGTGACCCGCTCCGTGAGTGGCTGGGCAAATTCCCGGCCCGGCTGGACGATTTGCTCAACTTTATCCCCGCGCGCCTGACCGGATTGCTCTTTATCATCGCAGCGAAATTACGCGGACGAAACAGCGCCCGCACCTGGCAAATCATGCGCCGCGATGCCCACACCACCGCAAGTCCTAACGCCGGTTATCCGATGAGCGCCATGGCCGGCGCGCTGGGTGTCGAACTTGAAAAAGTTGGGCAATACCGCTTGGGCGCAGGTCAACGGCCTCCCGCGCTGGCCGATATTCAACGGGCCAGAAAATTACTGATGCTGGTTTCAGGTCTTGGTGCCGTTGTACTTTTCTTTGCCTTGCATTTCAAGCCAACGGCGGGAATCAGAAAGCCATGATATTCCCACAACCGCGCCCCGAAATTCGTGACCTGTCTCCGGTGGCCCATGGAGCGCTGGACTTCACCGAGTTAGAGCAATCCAACCTGAGACCGGACGATATCCTGGATTTCAGCGTCAACAGCAACCCTTATGGCTCTTCTCATACGGTGCGCACGGCCATTGCCTCTGTACCCCTCGACTGTTATCCAGACCGCGAAGCCCTGGCTTTGCGCCGTGCCTTGTCCGCTCATCACATTATCCCCATGGAAAGCATCCTGCCCGGTAACGGAACGGTTGAGTTGATTTGGTTGGTGGCGTTAGCTTACTTGCAACCTGGTGACTTTGCGCTGATTCTTGGCCCCACCTTTGGTGAGTACGCCAACGCCGCCGCCTTGATGGGGGCTGAGATTCACTCCTGGCACGCCCAACCTGAAGACAACTTTGCATTTAACCCTATTCAGATTGCCCATCAATTGGAGTGGACTAACTATCGACTGGTTTTCCTGTGCAACCCCAACAATCCCACCGGGCAATCGTTGCCGATAGATAGACTCACGGGCTGGGCTGCCCAATATCCCGATACGCTTTTTGTGGTAGATGAGGCTTATATCACCTTTGCCGCTGACGCGGCATCCGCTCTCAGCTTGAACACCCCTAATGTATTGGTCTTGCGTTCGATGACCAAAGATTACGCCCTGGCCGGTTTGCGCTTGGGATACGCAGTCGGGAGTTTGGGAGTGATCGCCGCCTTGCGAAAAGTGCGCCCGCCCTGGAACGTCAATGCGCTGGCGCAAGCAGCCGGCATAGCGGCTCTGGCGGATCAGGCCCACCTGCACGCATCCCTGCAAAAACTACGAGAAAACAAACGCGCTTTTGTAGCGGGTCTGATAGAATTGGGGCTATCACCCATTCCATCGTCAACTCACTACTTTCTGGTGCGAGTGGGTGATGGGGCCGGTTTTCGCCGAACTTTGTTGTGGAAAGGTTTGCAGGTTCGAGATTGCGCTTCTTTTGGGTTGCCCGCCTATATGCGTATTGCTACCCGTCGTCCCGAGGAAAATGCCCGTCTGCTGGTCGCTATCCGGGAGGTGAAATCATAACTCGTTTATTACTCGTCCGCCACGGAGAAACCGCCTGGAATGCCGCCGGGCGATTCCAGGGCCAGACCGATATTCCCCTGAACGAGATTGGGCGACATCAGGCCGCGGCGTTAGGGCAACGATTGAAGGACGAAAGCATTGATGCCATCTACGCCAGCGACTTGAGCAGAGCCTGGGAAACTGCCATGGCCATTGCAGGCCATCATAAGCTGAAAATCATTGCCGATCCCCGCCTCCGTGAAGTTAGCTTCGGGAACTGGGAGGGGCTGACCTACACCGAAATCCAGCAGCGCGATCCTCAAATCTTGGCAGAATGGCATGACAATATACTGGAATTTTCTTCCCTGGGCGGTGAGAACCTGCGTCAATTGGCAGCCCGTGCGCAGGCGGCTCTGCAAAGCATTAATCATGCCCACCCGGGAGAGAATATTTTGCTGGTGGCCCACGGCGGCGTATTGCAAGTGTTACTTTGCCAGACACTGGGCATATCACCGAAAAAATACTGGCAATTTCACCTGTCTCCCGGCTCGCTCTCTGAAGTTGCGATTTATGATGAAGGCGCGATCATCAATTTGCTCAACGATACTTGCCATTTAAGACGTGGAGAGGGGAGCGGGGGGCGTGGAGCGGGTTTTTATGATGAATCTTTTTAGATACCGAGGAGGAATGCAATGGCTATGAAAGATTATCGAGAGTTACGCGTCTATAAGTTGGCGTTTGATAGTGCCGTACAAATCCATGAATTAACAAAGTCTTTCCCATCGGTGGAGCGATACAGTCTGACAGACCAGATACGCCGCTCATCGCGTTCCGTGTGCGCCAATATTGCTGAAGCCTGGCGCAAGCGGCGTTATCCGAAGCATTTCGTCAGTAAATTAAGCGATGCGGACAGCGAAGCCGCTGAAACCATAGTCTGGTTGGAATTCGCGTTGCGCTTTGGTTATCTCACAACAGAACAACACAAAGAATTGACTGATCACTACGACCACATCTGTCGCCAACTCACCATCATGATGTCCAACCCCGAACAGTGGAAACCAAGAAACTAATTAGTCGCTCCCCGCTCCACCCTCCCCGCGCTTCGCTCCCCGCCCCACAACCTATGACCGCAAAAACCCTCACTATTCTAGGCACATCATCGTCTGCCGGCAAAAGTTTGCTGGTTACCGCGCTGTGTCACAGTTTTGCCCGCCGAGGGGTACGCGTGGCCCCTTTCAAAGCTCAAAATATGTCCAACAACGCTGCGGTGTGCCCCGATGGCGCCGAAATTGGGCGCGCCCAGGCCGTGCAGGCTGCCGCCGCCGGGCTGGAACCCACGGCTGACATGAATCCCATCCTGATCAAGCCCGAAGCCGACTCCCGCTCTCAAGTAGTGGTGAACGGCCATCCCTGGCGCACGCTGGACGCCCGAGACTACTATCCTCAAAAAGAGTATCTCTGGGAACAAGTCACCGCTGCGCTGGATCGTCTGCGCGCCGAATATGAACTTATCATCATCGAGGGCGCTGGCAGCCCGGCCGAACTCAACCTGAAAGCCAACGACATCGTCAACATGGCCGTGGCCCGATACCTGCATTCCCCGGTGCTGCTCGTCGGTGATATTGACCGCGGCGGGATTTTTGCCCAACTACTGGGTACTCTCTGGCTGCTCCCTCCAGGGGAACAAGAACTGGTGCGGGGATTAGTGGTCAATAAGTTCCGGGGCGATATGACTCTATTCGAGGACGGAATCCAAATCTTGGAGGACCGCAGCCGCCTCCCGGTTTTGGGCGTGATTCCGTACATCAAAGGTTTGCGCATCCCCGAGGAAGACGCCGTTGCCCTGGAGTCCCCCGAAGGGTTGTCACTGGCCCCCAACGCCGCCGCGGTGGATATCGCCATCATCCGTCTGCCGCACATTGCCAACTTCGACGATTTCGACCCCCTGGCCGCGGAGCCGGGCGTGCGCGTGCGTTATGTGGATTCCCCCTCTCGGCTGGGCAGCCCCGACGCGATTATCATCCCCGGCACCAAAAGCACTGTGGGCGATCTCAAGTGGCTGTACGCTCGCGGGCTGGCACAAGCCATACAAGAGCACGCCCAAAACGGCGGCTCGGTAACAGGCATCTGCGGCGGCTACCAAATGCTGGGGAAACCCATCCGCGACCCCGATCAAGTAGAATCGCAAGCAATATCCACTACCGGGCTGGGATTATTGCCCACAGAGACTGATTTCGTCTCCCAAAAAGCGAGTTATCGGGCCAGTGCGCAGATCCGAAACGGTACCGGTTGGTTGGCGGGGCTGGCGGGCCAGATTATCACCGGATACGAAATTCACATGGGGCGCACCCGTGGAGGGGTTCCCTGGCTGGCAATCCACGAACGGAATAGCCAGCCTGTCCAGGTATTGGATGGCGCGGCCAGTGCCGATGGACGCATCTGGGGCTGTTATATCCACGGGCTGTTTGCCAATTTTGCCCTGCGGCAAGCTTGGCTGGCGAGCCTGGGCTGGCAGGCAGGCGGCCGCGTGCAGACCAATCCTTTCGCGGCTTCTCTGACAGATTTGACCGATGCGGTAGAATCCGCCTTGAATATGGAATATCTGGAAAAGATTTTGAAATGTGAAGACGTGACGAGTGAAACGTGAAAACATGAAAAAACTGACTCTCATTCTAGGTGGTGCCCGCAGCGGAAAGTCTACTTACGCTGAACGATTGGTCAAAGAGCGAGGCCAGCGTGTGCTGTACATCGCCACTGCCGAGGCACTGGATCCGGAAATGGCCGCCCGCATCGAAAAACATAAGGCGCAAAGACCGGGCAGTTGGCAAACTATGGAAATTCCCACGGGGGTGGCGAATGCGCTTCGAAATTCCCCCATTCAAGTGGATCTGATTCTGTTGGATTGCTTGACTATGCTGATCAGCAACGTTGTATTATCTGCTGGCGGCTCTGTGGATGAACCCGACGAAACCCGCGCTGCCCGGGCTGTGGATTCTGAACTCGAATCCCTGATGGCTGTCATACAACAAAGTGACGCCAATTGGATCATCGTCTCCAACGAAGTCGGCATGGGCCTGGTGCCCCCGTATCCGCTGGGTCGCTACTACCGTGATCTTTTGGGCCGCGCGAATCAACGGCTGGCCGCGCAGGCTGACGAAGTCTACCTGCTAGTCGCGGGAATACCGATCCCATTGCACCATTGGCGTGCCGATTTGGGGTAGGTGACGGGTTCAGGGTTGCTAAAGTTACAGGGGATGCTGCGGTGCTGCCGTTGGGGCTTGGAAAACGTTGCGGAAGGGCGATAACCTCCCCCCTGGTCTGGCCGCCGGCCCACGTTGAAGGGCGGGAAGACGTTGAGGCTGGTATTCACCTCCCCAGGCGGGAGGCGGTTGAAATATCCCCCAAAAAGATCAGCTCATTTATAAAAAGTGTGTGATGGGCGACATAAATGTCGCTTTACGAGGGCAGTGGGCGACATGAATGTCGCTTTACGAGGGCGGGGCGTAACGCGACATTCATGTCGCCTTTTGGACGTAGACGCGCGGGACGCGGGTGTTGATGTTGGTGAGGATTTCGTAGGGGATTGTGCCAGCCCACTCGGCCAGGTTTTCGGCGGTGATTTGCTCTTCCCCCATTTCGCCGATGAGTATGACTTCGTCTCCGTTGTATGCACTGTCCCATTCGATGTTGATGACGATTTGATCCATGGAGATGCGGCCAACGACTGGGTATTTTACCCCCCGAATGATGACGTGGGCTTGACCCGACATGGAGCGGAAGTAGCCGTCGCCATACCCCACAGGGGCGGTGACGGCACGGACGAGATGATCGGTTTTCCAGGTTGAGCCGTATCCTACCGGGCGGCCGGGTTGGATGACTTTGAAGTAAACGACGCGCGATTTCCAGCTCAGGGCGGGGCGGACTTTTACGGAGCGGGCGACTTCGGGGGAGGGGTAGACGCCGTAGAGCATTAATCCGGGCCGGACGATGTCGTAACGGGCCTCGGGGAGTTGGAGGATGGCGCCTGAGTTGGCTACGTGGCGCAGGCGTGGGGGTTGCAGGGAGTGTTTTTCGTAGAATGAGAGGACTTCTTCGAAGCGTTCAAGTTGGAGGCGGGCGTGGGTGAGGTCGGCGGCGTCGGAGTTGGCGAGGTGGGTGTAGATGCCTTCTATGTTGAGGTGCTCACATTTTGCGGCTGTTTCGAGGAATTTACCTGCGCTGTAATCGTGGACGCCTACGCGCTCCATGCCGGTATCTATTTTGAGGTGGACTTTTGCGGTTTTTTCCATTTGTTGGGCTATTTGGCTGGGTTGTTGGATTTTTTCGATGGATGAGGCGCAGATTGTCAGGTTGTGCTCGATGAAGTGGGGGATTTGGTTTCCGAGGATGCCGCCCAGGACGAGGATGGGGGTTTTTATGCCTTTTTCGCGTAGGAGTATGCCCTCTTCGAGCATGGCCACGCCTATGTAGTCGGCTCCTAGCTCTTGCATTAGTTGGGCGACTTTTATCAATCCGTGCCCGTAGGCGTTGGCCTTGAGGATGGGCATGACGAGGGAGGGGGCGACGTGTTGTTGTATGGCGCGAAAATTTTCGGCTAGCCGGGTCAGGTTGACTTCGACTAGCGTGGGGCGGATTATTCCGGCGGTGCTGATGGTGGAGGAGTTGATGGGGGGGGGCATGAGGGGAGTGGGGGTGGGAGGTGCGGGGTAGGAGGTGCGGGGTAGGAGATGCGAGGTAGGAGGTGCGGGGTAGGAGGAGTTGATGGGAGGGCATGTGGTTGGGAGCGGGAGAGTCCCCTCTTGAGGGTTAGGGTGAGGGCTGGGAAAACCGAGGTGCAATGCACCAGGGTGGCGCGGAGTCCCTCTGGGGAAGGCTTCACGATGGGGACCACCCGGGTTATGAGTTGTGAGGAATGGGTTTGATTATGGAAGCCAAGCCTCATTTTAGGTTATGCTAGGGGCTAGGAGTGGGGGTTGGTGTTGTCTGAGGTGTATCATCGTTGCTTGTTTCACTTAGGCCTGAAACCAGTAACTCCCAGGCAATTTCTAATTCTTTGGATGCCAGGCTAGGGGAATCTGGCAATTGCTCTGAAGCTGTCTCCAGATGTTGGATGATTGTGGAAAGGTGATCTATTTGAGCAGCGTCGGAGACTTCGCTTTGAAGGTTGTATAGCAATTCTTGAGCGGCTAGCAGGTCATCTTGGGCCAGGCCATAATTGTTGTGGAGGAGGGATTGCTGGGCACGGGTGAGCAGCTCCATGACCTTGACTGTGGTTAGCTCATTTTGGAGGTCGGTAACTGGCACCTGGGCGGCGGCCAGGTCTTCAACGATGTCTTGGGTCTGAGCTTGTTGGGTTTCTAGGGCAGCGACCGCATTTTGTAGGTCTTCTTGCAGGGATTCTATCTGGTCTTCGGCCTGCTTTTGATTGGCCTGGGCAGTTGCTTGGACAGAACTGACTTCGCTCGAAAGGTCATCAATTTGAGCCTGTAACTCCGTGAAGATTTCTTTGGCGGTGTCGTTTTGTATTTCTAAGGTTTCCAGGCGTTCCTGGAGGGTTTCAAGGCGTTCCTGAAGAGTTTCCAGGCGTTCGGCTAGTTGTTCTTGTTGTTGGGTTTGGCGGATTTCTAAATTGTCCAAGCGTTGAGTGTTGTCATGAACAGGTTGGACGTATTTGCTTTGGAAAGCGGGTATTCCATAGGCAATGCCGTAGTATATGCCTACTCCTATCCCTACCGCAAAAACTATTGTTAATACCAGGCGCAAGATGATTTGAAAGAATTTGACCAATTTCCCGCCAAAGCTCTTTTTTGGTTTGTTATCGGATGTCATTGGGTTTCCTCACTTTCGAATAGGGTATTTAAGATTTGTTGCAGCTCTTCGAAGAATGTTTGGAAGCGCTGTGAATTATTTTCTAGTTCGCTCAACTGCTCGGAAAGGGCTTTTATTTCAGCTTCAGTGTTGGTCAATTGCTTTTCTAAGTCCTTGACTTGATTGCTGAGGTTATCCAGGTTATCGATACGTTTTCGAAGTCCTTCAATGTCTTGGGCTAGAATTTCAATGTCTTGAGACAGGGTGTCTGCTTGAGCGGTTAAGCCATCAACTTGACGTTCTATTGTTGCGGCTTGGCTTTGTGGGGCGTAGTATAACCCGCCATTGAGGCTAGTTAGCATGCCAAATGTCAGTGCTATCGCTAGAACAAAGGCTATTAGGGCGCTGCTGAAAGCTATCCATTTCACTTGAGATCGCGTTACCGGTTTTTCAGGTTCTTTTTCTGCGGTTGAGATTTCTTCTGAGATTGAGGCTTCATCGTTTATTAGATCGGTTGGTTCTTTCTCCACTTCCTTGTCTTCGGGGACTTCTTCTTCTAGTTCCGTGAGAAAGTCATCTGGCTCCGCGAAAGAATCCTCTGGCTCCGCGATGGGATCATCTGGCTCTTTCTCACCATTCGTTACCTGATCAAGTAATTCTTCTGGGGGCGTGGCGTTATCTTCTAGCTCAGTTTCCTCGACCATGATTAGTCCCTGAATCTTTTCCAGAGATTGGGAGCCGATTCCTTTCACCTTGAGCAATTCTTCTATCGAGGCGTAGGGTCGATTGTTGACTATACGTTCTGCAAGCGAAGGCCCAACCCCAGGCAAATTGGCCAGGGACGGGATATCTGCCGTATTGATATTTTTGAGGGTAATTTCTTTGGACATGTTTACTCCTTTTGTGAGGGGGTTGTTTATGTAGGCAACTCGCAAGGATTGCTAAGGGGCTGTCTATTATTAACTTTGTAGTTTTCATAATGAGGAACCGCGTTCCTCAGAGGAACGCGGTTCCTCAGCGAAAGTTATTTCTTGACGACGCCTAAAGTTAATTATAACCTAATTGTGCCTGAAGGTGTCAGTATCGCTATTTAAACGGAAAGCCGCACCGTTATTCCACGATGCGGCTTGTGTGCTTGCAAGCTCCCCTTATCTTTTGAGATTAGGAGCTAAACGGTTAATGCGTTTTTTGAGGCCAGAGACCTCAACCTGGTGCATTTTTTTCATATCACGTTTGGAACGGCTGGATTTGCGGCGCCTTAAGTGGCCCCTATATCCTTTCATGCGGACGATTTTGCCGCTACCAGTTTTCCGAAAACGTTTTGCAGTGCCTTGATGTGTCTTTATTTTATTTCCCATTGTTTTTAATCTCCTTATCAGGTTTATAGAACTTGTAAATTTTTCTCTGGCGCTGGGATACCTTGGATGATCTTGTTCAGCTCCAACTTTATGTCCTTTACCGTATTGTCAGAACTAGCAGCCCATTCAGAAGCAATCCGCTCTTTAAGACTGCGAAGCGCTCTTTGCTCGGTAGTGTTGAGTTTGTCTGCTACGCGCCGAGCCTGTAAATCTCGCAGGAGAGCACAGAAGCTATGTAAGTCTCCATCTTTTGTCACTTGGACAATTCGGCTCTTCCTTGTGGTGTGTTTATTGCCCATCACTTGTGGTGGTGCTTTTAGAATTTCTATTGCTTCGAGTAATTCTTCTTGATTTACAACTGGACGAATGCGATCACTTTCAGCCTTGTTTATAGCGATCCAGAATATTCCTTTGCGAGCTTGTACCTTGTAGTATTTCTTGGTTTCACCGCCAAGTGTTTTTTCTTCGATGCCTTTTATCTGACCAACGCCGTGATAGAGATGGAACACCCAGTCACCTTCTGAAAATAGTTTTTCTTTCTCGATCATCCCAGCCTCCTTAATTGGGTTTGTCCTCGACATATCTACGAAGACGTTATTGTACCATACGAAATCAACTTTGCTTTTGCTTTTCTAAATAATCTCGTAAGATGCGTTGAATGTGAGGCTGCCGCAACCGTCGGAGGGCCTGGGCTTCAATTTGACGGACGCGTTCACGCGAGACGCCCACTTTTTGACCGACTTCTTGAAGGGTATACCTTTCTCCACCGGGCATTCCATACCTTAAGCACAGTATGCGGACTTCCCTGTGAGGCAGGGTTTCCATAACTTCTGATAAGTGTTCCTTAAGAAGATGTTTTGTGGCTGTTTCGTCGGGAAGTGGAGTCTCGCGATCTTCTATGAAATCGCCAAGCATAGCATCCCCTTCGTCGGTCGCGGGCATTTCTAATGAAAGCGGATGGCGAGCGACGCGAATCATGTGTTGTACTTTTTCTGGTGACTCGTCAAGGGCCTCTGCTAGCTCTTCAATGGTGGGGTCACGCTCAAGGGATTGCTTGAGCGCATTTTGCATCCGAAACATTCTGGCGATCTTGTCTCCCATGTGTACCGGAACACGGATGGTGCGCCCTTGGTCAGCAATTGAGCGGGTAATAGCCTGGCGGATCCACCAGGTGGCATACGTGCTGAATTTGAAACCTCTCAGGTAGTCAAACTTTTTAGCTGCTCGCATTAGTCCAATATTTCCTTCTTGAATTAAATCCAAGAAAGGCACGCCGCGTTTCATATATTTTTTCGCTATGCTAATTACTAGGCGAGAATTTGCTGTAATTAGTTGATCCAGGGCCGTCCATTCGTTCTCGATCATTTTGTTAAGCTCTCGGCACCGGTGAGCACTGACACTGCCGCGTGCTAATTCCTTGCGGGCTAGCCGGCCCCTTTCGATGTGTTTGGCAAGTTCTTCTTCTTCTGCTGCGGTGAGAAGGGGAATGCTGGCCGCCTCTTTGAAGTACAACTCAATCAAATCGTTCGTGTCTATGTTGCGCAGTTTTTTTAGATTGCTCTTGTCAGATTCATTGTCTTCCTCTAAGTTCGAAGAATTGTTCTTCGAACCATTAGCTGCGCCCCCATTATCTGAGAATATATTTTCAAGTTCTATCTCATCATCGTCTTCCACGTAGGGAATGCCTTCTTTCAGGAGAATCGAAAATGCTTCCTCTAAACGCTCCACATCTTTTTTGGCATCAGGAAAGTAGTCAAGCATGTCACTGAAAGTGATATGCCCTTGTGTTTGGCCTAGTTCAATAAGTTCTTTAATGGGGTTGTTTTTTTTCTTTTTCATCAGGCACAATTTACTTAACTAATTGTTTTTTCATGATTATCTTGATGAGTATTTGATCGAAACTGATGAAAAATCACTTGCTTAGATTATTGTACTGGGGCAGTATTTCTTTGACAGCCCCAGTACTTGATCTCTCGCTTGTTCCCCCTTCAACGTGCCAGATTCTGTCTAGCGGTTTAACCCTGGTCTCTGGGACGTTGATGTTTTTTATGACGGTATACAATCCTCCCTCGTGTTAAATCATAGGGGGACATTTCCACAGTGACTTGGTCTCCGAGCAAAACTCGAATATAATACTTTCTCATTTTGCCCGACAGATACGCCAGTATCTCGTGGCCGTTTTCTAATTCCACTTTGAATTGCGTACCAGGCAAGGCTTTAACTATAGTGCCTTCCATACGCACTTTCTCTTCTTTTTTAGCCATCTATACCTCTGTAACCAGCTATGGCTGTTCTAGATGTTTATATATGCTGGCTCTTTGGGATTTCGTGGGGTTTGCTTCTGAAGCGTGAAACGTGATGCGTGAATTACTCGGTCACGTTTCACGTTTTATGCTTCACTCTGTCGGCAACCCCGTAACTTCCTAGAGACCCTATATGCTTTAGTAGTGGTAATGTCTACGACGGTCTTTTTGACCGCGTTTCTTCGAGAGACGGTGCTTCCGTCGCCGGATAGCTTTCTTTCGTTGAATACGGCGTAATTCGCTTTTTGAAATGAACCACCGTTTGCGACGTAGTGTGCTTAAAACACCACTTTGCGATACCTTTTTACGAAATCGTCGCATTAACTGCTTTTGCGATTCGTTTGGTCGTAGTTCGACTCTGACTGCCAAATTTTTTCACATCCTTTCTGTTTCTATATCAAAGAGATAGGGTGAGGTTGTTTTTAACTCACCCTATTTTACAATACTGTATTAAACGAACGTGTAGCCATATTCATTGGCTATTTTTATCTAATCCTTACCAGTATACCGACAACCTTTTACTCCGTCAAGGTAGTCATGAGCGAATGATAGGGCGATTGCATATAACGTTGATTAGAAAAGAAACTATTGTCTCACTGCTCGAAGGGGATCGTCCGTCTCACTGCTCGAGGGGGATCGTCCGTCTCACTGCTCGAGGGGGATCGTCCGTCTCACTGCTCGAGGGGGATCGTCCGTCTCACTGCTCGAGGGGGATCGTCCGTCTCACTGCTCGAGGGGGATCGT
>DAOUWT010000105.1 GCA_030666985.1 Chloroflexota bacterium | reverse complement strand
TATCAAAAATTAGCCGCACGCACCTCCGGAGCGGGGGGAAACGGGGAACGTCGTCTAATAGTTTCTGCCCTTGGGCTAGCGGGGGAGGCGGGAGAGTTTGCCAACAAGGTCAAGAAGATGACGGCCCACGGCCATCCCTTGGATGTTGCCGCCCTGGGGGAAGAGTTGGGGGATGTTATGTGGTACGTGGCGGAGGCAGCCTCCGCCTGCGGGTTAGACCTGGGGGAGATTGGAGAGGAGAATGTCGAGAAATTGCGCCAGCGCTACCCGGAGGGCTTCAGCGAAGAACGGAGTTTGAATAGAGAGAGGTGAGAGGACGAATATTAAAGATTCTCGTCAACCATTTCCTGCATCGCTCTTTTCCGGCTTTTATAGAGATATATTCCCAAAGCAAACATAGCCAACAAGCCACTACCGCTGCAACACAATACCCTGTTCTCAATTATAAATGTAACTATCTCTCTTAACTCAGTTTTTTCCTCATCGCTCGCTGCCTGCGGGGCTGTACTTACATCATCCTGGTCAGTTTCCTCATCGCTCATTCCTTGCGGGGTTGCACTTACATCATCCTGGTCAGTTTCCTCATCAACTATCTCTGACAACCTTTCTGCTGGCATGACCTGAAAGCCCAACCGGGCTTCGAACGGCTTCCTCATACCGGCCAGCACGCCAATTCCACCTTCTCTCTGGCTGAAGGTTTGACGAGGTACCACTACTTCGATTATTTCGATTCCTTCGGTTGTTGCGGTGTACAAACCATCTTCGGTGATCTCTCCCAATTCAGCGCTCCACATAGGGGCGGCTGGCAGGGGAACATCTTCCCCGTCTTCGCCAATCCCCACCACCTCAAATTGCTGAGTGCTTTCTACTTCAATCTCTTTGATCTGAGGTCGAATTTCAATGCTTTCCACGACAGGAATAACATGCACAACTGCGGTGGCTTCAAGATCGATACCTTCAATGGTCGCTGTAACCGTGAAATCTCCTTCTTCTGAGGCCGCGTAGAAACCAAAGGGGTCAATTTCGCCACCATCAATATCAAATTTAGGCGTGATCGGAAATTCATTGCCTTCCGCATCTACACCGGTCACTCCAAAAACGACAGGGTCGCCAACGCTTAAAGTGATATCTTCTGGAAAGATTTTAAGGGATTGCGGAGGAGCTGTAGCGGTTACGTTTATGAGATAAGTGGAACTGTATCCATCTCCCGCCATAGTCACCGTAACTATGAATTCTCCTGGCTGGGAAACCGTTAATACGCCATCCGGAGAAATACTTCCACTTTCTGTCGTCCATATCACATAAACGGGCATTTCCTCGTCATTTTCATCTACGCCGAATGCTCTAAAGGTAAAGGGGACATCAAGAAAAACATTGGCGTTGGAGGGATCCACGTCGAAACGCGCTATCTCTGGTGGTGGAACGGTACAATCTGCCCGACCGGCGACCAAGGTATTGCCATCTGCATCCTCCAGGGTGATTTCCAGCAATCCCCCACCTCTGCCCGTGAAATGAGCAGCTCCATCATCAGAGGTCACCATTTTGCCAGCTTCCTCTCCATTAACAAACAAGGTCAGGGGCACCCCAGGCGTCCAATCCTCGACATTAATGTGAAGTTCTCTGTTAGAACAAAAAACCCCAAATGGGGAAACAGGAGTTCCCTGAGCATGGGCCTTTGAGGCAAACCCCATTCCTGTCACAAGCAACAAAACAAAGAGTAAAAAAGTTTTTTGAAACATCCTCTGAGTGGTTCTCATAGTAACCTCCTAGGCAAAAAAAGTAAGGAATAATAAGGACAATTTGATTATACCAGATTGTGCAGAAACTCGCCCACCGCCTCCCGCCCCTCTCAGGGTTGTTCCTCCCCCATGCGTGGCGCTACGCTCAGGGCCTGCTCTCACGCCCCCGCGTGGCGACATCCCCGCAGGTGGCAACATCCCCAAAAAAATCCACGGGGTTTGAATATTTACAAAAGTTTAGGCTGGTTTAGGCTGGTTTAGGCTTTTATCCCCTTAATTCTACCCGGAAAGTTCCGCATCCGAGGTGGGTTTGTCCCCCAATATGCAAAATTGACGCTAGTTGAAGGTATGGGATGGCTGCTTGTGGAACATGTGTGAGTCTTTCGTGCCCAATCCATCGTTCCGGCCATTCTTTAGGCGGATGTGTAAAGTGGTAGTTCCGAATAGATGTGTGAGAAGCCTGTTCTAAGAGGTCTGTTAGTTGAAATTGCTCATCTTCTCCTATTGCTTCCCAAATATCTGCTGAGACGGCGTGCTTAGCGGGCAGCAATTGGCTTGTACGTTCGAGCAAGGCGTTTAGTATTCTTTGCAGTGTGGGCATTTCATTTTTGCAGGGTTTTTTCCTCTTGTGATACTTGTTGCGATTAGCTGGTAAATTTTCTCGCAAATCAAAAGGCGTAATCCACTCCAGGTTCAGAGAATCAAATTTCAAAGATGGTTCTAGCTCCAGGTTGCTGGCCCACTGGTGAGGCGTAGGCTTGTACTGTAAGTCTAATTTACCTTCCTGAACAATCGGTTCCCAACGCTCTCCCCGGGCTGCGTACACGGCATGAATATCATAATGTCCCCAAAGCGTATTAGCAGACACCCACGGAGTATCTGACGCAAACCCGGTTTCCTCCAAAGCAGGCAAGATGGTTTCCAGGAAGATGCCATGGTCTGCACATTCTCCCATGAGTTTAAGTTCCCAAAATATCAACTCACCAGAGCTATAGCTTCGCTTGCCGGGATAAAAGAACAAGACTGTTTCAATTGGCCAAGACGCATTGGGAACGTGCTTAGGTTTTTTTCTACCGACAATGGAAATGCCACCATATTCATCCCAGGCTGCCAATGACTTTTGCCAGGGTTTGGCTTCCCGAGACGGGAGGCGGTTAGCGATCATTGATCCCAACACAAGAGAGCACTCCGTTGCCGGGTAGTGCGGCATACGAACCAGGGAACTATTGACACGTAATACAATTAGATAACGGATGAGGTTAAGGGGTTTTAGAAAAGTCCACATACACATAATCCCGCAGTTCATAAAGCAAATCAAGGCGTGTTTCCGGCCAGGTCCGGATTCGCCAATTGCTCAACATATCTCTAGCCTCCGGGCTTAATTCTCCCAACAAACGTCCCCAGTAAAACAATTCCTCTTGGGAATCATCCAAAGTCAAAAGCTCCCGAAGAATCTCTTGTTCTTCGGGCCGCAGAATCACCCGAAATACAGCAGCCATTTCCAAGAGACGTAAAAATTCAGCGATCTCAAAAGTGAGATTTCCTTGACGCTCACGAGAATGTGACGTGAGGACTTGATAAGGTGTAACATAGAAACGAACCGATAACTGATCTGAAGCCGCATGAACTTCGTGGTGCTCCGCTCTGGCAAGGATATCTCCCATGTCAATGCCAAAATCTGGGCCTGTCGTCGGCAATATCTGAATGAGTCCCCGCATTTCATGTCCATGGTGGAGAACCAAATCTTGGATCCAGTCTTTTACACTCCACTTCGACAACATCATAAGCCAACGATATTTATCATGGATATACACACCCAAAAGATTTTGGGCGTAAAATCCTTCTCGGTTTCGTAATTGTCTAGGGATTTGGTTAGTAATTCCCCATACGAGTGTAGAGCGCCGGGATGTGTTTCCGAGATGCTTTGCCTGATTTAAAATTGCTTGGCAGAATTTGCAATAAGGTCTCAGGCTCGTATTTACAGAATTCGGTTCCTCGCCATTTAGTGGCATACGAGGATATACCCAACACCGCTGACACGCCCCCCGGAAGGCCGTATGGGCCGGCCCAAGCTCCCCGTTCAGAAAGGGGAGCTTGGGATTAGACTCAAAATATTGAAGAGTAGCGAGTAATTCTGCCCCACTTCGGCTGCGTCTTAACCAATCAAAGCGATTTAACATTCAAAAACCGTTGCAATGCTCGCCGGTGAAGAATAACGTCAGGGTTCAGCCATTCCTCTGCTTGGAGTGGTAATTGCCATTCACTCTCCGGCTTACTGGCGTAGCGGGCTGCCCAATCAATGAGGTAACTTTCTGGCGATAGGCTCAAACGCAGGCTGCCGAAGCCCAAATATCGCTGTCCGCCCACCTTGTGAGCCAGAGTGTCGTCTAAAACCACACACCACATAAGACGTTGCAATTCCTCTTCAGTGAGGTTCCAAAAGCGAATATTGAAACGAGCCTGAGAGCCAGGCAAAATCGCCCTGAAATATCTCGCTTTGACACTGTCTGGTTGAAAGTCATCTAACCTTAGTACATCAGGCGCCAACGGAGTATGAGGAAATATCCGCCAGACCTGATCCACCATAGATTTCTTAGCCGTTCCTTCAGGAATATTCTTCCATTCCTGGCCTACGAAATGCCAGTTTCCATACGGATAAGGCGTCTTGAACCAGGCCAATTCAGGTTCATCAAAGAACCCAAAATCAAAAGACAAACGTCCTGAAATGGCCTGATTGGGGCCTTGCCCAACCCATCCAAACAAACTATCGGCTGGATTCAAATTATTGATGTTTCGACTGGCCTCTTTAGAATCAGTAGCAATGGTGTATATGTGCCGCAACATCCCTTTGATGCTCTTGCTGGGCAGTGCATAGGCGTTTTGGGCGTCACGCATGGCAGCTTCTGGAGGAGACATAGAAAAGAAATCCCATCCATTGACAGGCCCATCACCCGTTTGTGTTGTGAATGAAGGTTCTCCGCTTTCACTAACCGTGATGGGGGATAATACCTCGGCATCCACGGTCAGCATGCCGCAATAACCGCCGAAAGCACGGTGAGAGATGAAGCCGCCCTTGGCTTTAGGTGGAGTCGTCGCATTCTGGGTGGACTTAAGTGGGGGTGGAGAAGCAAATTTAGCAGCAGCCTCTTCACGGCCCAACTCCATCTTATGCCAAATCCCTTCTTGAACAAATTCCACGTCGGAAAAGAGCGGTACGCCTTCATCATCTATCCCACCGGTAAGCCAGGTTGTCCCATTGATTGCAGCTTCCACCCACCCGAAACCGCTAGTTTTTTCACCACCCAGGGGAATATCACCACGCTGGAAGTCATGCACGAGGTGAATTAGAACAGCGACTGCCTTGAAGTCTTTTTGGGTCACATCCTGGAGATCCAGGCGCAAATGAAAGGCCAACTGCGACCCATAGGCAAAGAGAAAATCAGATTTCGCAGATTCCACGGGTTGCCCAGTCTTAGAATTCATCTTCACGCCATCCATAGAGCACCAAGCCCGCGAGGGATCAAGCGGATCGCTCAGATAAGCATCGGAGAAATAAACCAAACCGCGTTGACCTTGCTTTCCGAACAATCGGCCTATTATGTTTTGTGTCCGGGGAGTTTCACCCCAGAGCGTCCTCAGCACTTGAGAGGCACGCTTGCGGAATGCCCCTTTGATGGTGCTGCCGGGAACGTAAATTTCCCACAACCCTTCTCCCTGGGCAGATGGCGACCACGAGAGCATGCGCATGAAAATAGTATCATAAGGCTTTCCATATTTACGTGAGACAGCGCGGCCAGAAGGCCCGGCAGCTCGAAAGTCCATGTGATAAGGCTGGCTGAGTTCCTGACGCGCTTTATCCCGATGCGATTCTAGGAAAGCAATGAAATTTTTATCGTTCTCAATACTCTTACGCAAATTTCGGCGATCCCTCATGTGCTGGAAACGTACACGCCGGTGAGAAGCGAGAAAATCCCTCCACCCGGCGGCGCTGATTCCTTCAGGGACGCGCTGCACGTCGCCCCAATCACGTTCAGTGATTTCCCCATGGAGAATCATCTGTTTTATGTGCAAATGTTCCTCGCGATTGGAAATTTCCACGTCAATCCACGCATCGCTTTGCAAGAGCTTCACCTGGCGATCTACCTGCTCATAAAACCGGGGCATAATAGGTTTACAGGCCTGCGTAAGGGTTTTTGTCAAAGCATCCTCATCAGAGAGTTGGGGAACGAGTTTTCCTCCTAACTCTGATGACATTCCTAATCCACTGGCAATTTCAATCCAAGTTTTCTGATCGAAATCTTGGCGCGTCTTGAGCTGACGATCCATAATGTCGACAATACGGCCAGCCATGTTGGCTTTATCTTCCAGTACCTCAACCAGCTTGGCTTCAGCTTCTTCTTTGCTAGAGAAAGGATGATCGACAAGGGGTTTCGCAGCTGCCACAATTTTTTTCGAAAGCGGATAGCGTCCCTTACCCAATTTGGCGAGCTTCACTTCAGGGATTACCCACACATCAACTTCCTTGAAGGAACTCTCCCGCAGCAAAACAGCAATCACTCGAGGTAAATATTCAGCCAATTTATTTTTCCAATCTTCTGGGCTGATGATAGGGCCTCCCAGGCTCATGGCTAATCGCTCTCGAATAACAAGTGGCAAACTGCGCATGGCCTCAACGAGAACCTGCCCTTCGATAGCCGCAAAGATCGGGGTTTCCGGGTCTACTTTCCCCCAATTCCAGCCAACCATGACTGGGTTCTCCGCATTGAAAGTCATTGAGATATTGAGATGGTTGGCATCAGCATTGATCTTAGGAGGGTGCTTGGGTGCAGAAAAAGGTAATTCCATGTCAAGCCTCACACGCCCCAATCCCTTGCTCTTGCCAGCCCCAAACCAAAAGCGTCCCTCCTCCAATTCGTTGAGAAGATAATACAGCCGAGCGGCATTGTCCTTCTTTTCGAGAATTTGTTCATTCACACTAATGCTGAAATCAAACACTGAGTTACGGAGCAGAGTCTCATATTTATAATTAGCATTGGATTCAATCGCCCAGCGGTCTTCATCCAGCTTAATTCCCATACGCAGATCAAAAAAGCGGTTCTGGGGATAGAAATCTTCCTGCAATTCGCAATCCACGCCTGTGATCAACCCCTTAGGAAGAGAAGTGCTATACAGCCGCAGCCACAATTCATTGAGCAGCCCTCTATTTCTCTGATTACGGGACTCGCCTATAAAGGCATCCATCAATGATTGGGCTGTGCCCTGAATCTCCCCGGCCAGGGAGACGAGACGTTCCGTTCCATCGCCATCGCGAGTAAAAAGAGTCTTTCGAGCATTACCGCGATAAATGGGAGTTTCAGCAATTAACTTTCCGTGTAAAGTCGTCATTCTAACCTCCTAAAAGGCACAAATAGACAAGTGATTTCATAAGATGATTCAGATGGTGTGATAATTAACTTTAGGGAGTTCCCAAAAATAATCATCCGGAAACTTGTGGTGCGTGGTGCGTGGTGCGTGTTGCGTGCGCCAATAATTCTAGCACACCTCACACAGGCAGTGAAGATAACCGTCCCTCCAACCAAACTTCCACATCCCGAAGCACCTGCTCGCGTCCTGGCTCGTTGAAGACCTCATGGTAAAAGCCCTGGTAGAGTTCGAGCACTTTGTCATCAGAGCCTACATTATCATACAGCATCTGTGCGCCGGAGGGGTCAACGAGTTTGTCCGCGCTTCCCTGCAAGAGCGGCAAGTGGATCGTGCCCGCCTGCGCGGAAACGCGCTCCATGGCTTTCAGCAATTCCGCCGCTAAACGGGCCGTGTATTTGCCAATATACACCAGGGGATCATTGATGTAGGCTTCCACGACCGCCGGGTCTTGGCTTACGCCGTCTGCTTCCAGTTGGATCAATCCCATTTTGGGAGACAGAACAGAAAGCACCTTTCCAACGAAAATTATGGCTGGCGAAATATCCTCCGGGACTTTCACGCTGGCACCCGACAAAACTGCCCCCGCAAGTTCATCCTGATGGTCAAGCAAATAAGCCGCTCCAATCAAGTCCCCCATGCTGTGGCCCACCAGGAAAATTGGCGCATCTGGATGCCATTCGCAAACCATATCAAAGTAGATTTTGAGCGTGTCAGTGAACTCTTCGAATCTCTCCACGTGTACCCGCGTCCCCTCCGATTTGCCATGCCCAACGTGATCCAGCCCATAGGCGGCATAGCCCAGGGGGACAAAATGGTTAACGACATTGGCATACCTTCCACAGTGTTCGGCCAATCCATGAACAAT
>DAOUWT010000043.1 GCA_030666985.1 Chloroflexota bacterium | reverse complement strand
CAGTATTCAGTATTCAGTATTCAGTATTCAGTGAACCGTCTCCCCGCCGGAGACGCACACCGGAAGGGGAGGCTGCGTTAAACTAAAAAACGGGCTGTAAAAGCACAGTCCGTTTTTTGCTTTCTTATGGAATGGTTACTTAGTACCTGTCTGCGAATAACTTCCTCCCAGGAACACGGTTCCTCAGAGGAACCGTGTTCCTGGGTTGGACAATTTCCTAGGATTTCAAGTTTCGTCGTATTTTCGGGAATACGGCAGGTGATAAGCCTAATGAAGCGCCTTCTACAACGCAGGTCGTGGGGTTGTCTACCAAGTAGGTTGGGACGCCTAGTTCTTTGGTCAAGAGTTTGTCAATCCCAGGCAATAAGGCCCCGCCACCACATAGGGCAACACCACGATCGATAATATCTGAAACCAGTTCTGGGGGGGTTTTTTCTAATACCTTCCGAGCTGTTTCGACAATGTGCTTCAAAGGCTCTTGAAAAGCCTCGATAATTTCTCCAGTTGTGAGTGAAAAGGGCTGCGGCAATCCTGAAACCTGATCTTGTCCCTGAACGCTGAGGCTTTTTTCTTCCTCTTGAGGGGCTGCTGCGCCAATTTCCAATTTTATGCGTTCGGCAGTGGGTTGGGCAATCACTAAACCATATTTTCTGCGTACATAGGTGATGATCGCTTCGTCTAAATTCACTCCTCCCGCCCGGAGGGTTGAGGCAGCCACGATTCCATACATGGCTATAACGGCCGCTTGGGTAACACCTCCGCCCAAACAGATGATCATATTCCCAGTAGGGGTATTGATGGGAAGGTCTACTCCCAAGGCAGCGGCCAGGGGTTGCTCGATCAGGAATACTTCACGCGCTCCAGCTTCTAAGACAGCTTCATGTACGGCCCGGCTCTCGACACTGGTGACCCCATAAGGAACAGAAACCATGGCCCGGGGATGAAAGAAACGGATCGGCCCGGTGACCTTCTTGATCATATACTCAAGAAGTTTTTCGGTGATCTCGTAATCGGCTATGACACCATTGCGCAGGGGATGGGCAATCTCAAGTGATTCGGGAACACGCCCATACATATCCTTGGCGGCTTGGCCAACCTCGACAATTTTTTGTTCTTCGATAGCAATAGCCACAACGGTAGGCTCTCGCACAAGAAGTGCCCCACCTTCGGCGATCATGGTGTAAAAGGTTCCAATATCAATTCCGATATCTTGGGAAAAAAGTGGCATCTGTATCCTGTTATCCTAAGAACCCATCCCTGGTGGCCGAGCACGCTGCCCGCGCTTACGATATTGGTCTGCTAGCTTTAGACGCAAATTCGAGCGCCGCAAGGCAGCTTCCATTTTTAGGTAAGTGTCAGTATCAGGCGGCGGCCCTTCTGCAAGAATCTTTTCCGCACGTTGTCGAGCTTCTTGGGCGCGTTTGATATCAATCTCGCCAACATGTTCCGCAGCATCAGCCAAAATGGTAACAAGGTTTGGTTGGACTTCGATAATACCGCCGGTAACGGCAAAGACATCCTCTTCATCGCCACGGCGTACTTTGATCCTCCCCAATTCCAGGGTAGCAAGCAAATGGGCGTGATTAGGTAAAATTCCAACTTCGCCCATGGTAGAAGGAGCAACCACAATATCAACTTCCCCTTCGAATACCAGGCGGTCTTGGGAAATAATCTCACAGCGAATAGGCATATAGGGCCTCCATAACTAGCTCACGAGCCCAAAGTAGCAGCTTTTTCAACAGCTTCATCAATTGTTCCAACCAACATAAAAGCTTCTTCTGGGAGGCTGTCGTGTTTGCCAGATAGGATTTCTTGGAAACCACGGACAGTCTCTCTTCGTGGGACATAGGCGCCAGAAAGGCCCGTAAACTGCTCGGCAACGCACATCGGTTGAGAGAAGAAACGCTCGATCTTGCGTGCGCGGGTGACAACAAGTTTATCCTCTTCGCTTAACTCCTCCATACCAAGAATAGCGATAATGTCCTGAAGATCTCGGTAGCGCTGCAAGACCTCTTGTACTTGGCGAGCCGTCTCATAGTGTTCCTCCCCCACGATGTCTGCTTCTAGGATACGCGAAGTAGAAGCGAGTGGATCCACGGCAGGATAGATCCCTTTCTCGGCAATTGAGCGTTCGAGAGCGATAGTAGCATCCAAGTGAGTGAAAGTAGCCACCGGAGCTGGGTCAGAATAGTCATCTGCGGGAACGTAGATAGCCTGCATAGAGGTAATAGAACCTGTCTTCGTGCTGGTAATTCGCTCCTGGAGAACACCCATCTCCGTGGCCAGAGTGGGCTGATAACCAACAGCAGACGGCATTCGTCCCAATAAAGCAGAAACTTCCGCTCCCGCTAAACTGAAGCGGAAAATATTATCGATGAATAGCAAGACATCCCGCCCCTCATCACGGAATTTTTCTGCCATAGCCAAACCTGCCAGAGCCACGCGCAGGCGAACTCCGGGGGGTTCGTTCATCTGCCCATAAACCATGACTGTATCTTCCATCACGCCGGACTCCAACATTTCACGATAAAGCAGAGTCCCTTCGCGTGTTCGCTCGCCAACGCCGGCGAAGACCGAGTTTCCTTCGTGTTCGGCGGCCACAGAACGGATCAACTCCATAATGATGATGGTTTTTCCTACCCCAGCGCCGCCGAAAATCCCCGTCTTGCCACCTTTCGTGAAAGGCGCAACCAGGTCAATAGCCTTGATACCGGTTTCGAATACCTCCACGCTCGTTTCTTGTTCGTCGAAAGGGGGTGCAGGGCGATGAATAGGGTAATACTCTTCCACCTCAGGTGGTTCTTTCCCATCAATGGGTTCCCCCAAGACATTAAAAATTCGCCCCAGTGCCTCTCCACCTACCGGGACTTTGATGGGGGATCCTGTAGCCCTTACAGGCATTCCTCGACGCAATCCATCCGTAGTGTCCATACCAACACACCGAACTTCAGCATTTCCAAGGTGCTTTTGAACCTCCAAAACTGTAGCTTTCCCAGCCTGGCGAGGGATCTCGAGGGCCTCGAAAACATCAGGAAGTTCCTCGATCGGAAAACCCACGTCTACCACTCCACCTAAAATTTGCGTGATTCGGCCATTTGCCGTTGTCATGTATTCCTCCATGTACCATTTACGATAATCATTTCAAAAAATACTTGATAACTACCTTGACAATGTCACATTTCAAAATGTCATTGCGAACCCCGGTTTTTGGGGTGTGGCAATTTCCCCGAACACTGTGCTCCATTGTTAATCATGAGACTGCCACGTCACAAAAGACGTTCCTCGCAGTGACATAATGTACTAATGCGATATTGTCAAACTACTCAGGTGCCATTCGACCTGCTTCAATCTATCTATCGTCGCTTTTTCACTAAATGCAACTCTCTAACTATAAGCTTTGTTCCAAAGCCTCCGCTCCACCAGCAATATCCAATAACTCGTTCGTGATCGCCTGTTGGCGGGCTTTGTTATATTCCAGTTGCAGGCTGCCCGCTAAGTCTGTGGCATTGTCCGTGGCGTTCTTCATGGCCACCATGCGGGCGGCGTGTTCACTCGCCAGGGACTCCAGAATAGCGTGGAAAACTTGCAAAGCAGTAAAACGGGGAATAATGTTATCCAGAATTTCCTCTTGCCCAGGTTCATAAATATACTCGGTAGAGAAATTTCTCTCCTCTTCGAAATCGCTAACCCGTTCTTCTCCTTCTTTTGTCAGAGGAAGCAATTTTTTGATCACAGGAGTTTGAGCTATCATATTAATAAAATCTGTGTACACCAAGTAGACTTCATCAATATTGTGGTCCAAAAATTCTTCCACGGCCAGACGCCCAATCGCCGAGACATCCACATACGAGGGATCGGCCGGCAAGTTGCTAAATTCAGCCAAGATGTCTTTTCCCAGACGAACCAGGATATCGCGTCCCTTGCTTCCCACAGTGATATAGCGAATACCGGCAGGATGCTCATCGAACTTCACCTGCAAAAAACGCATGATGTTCGAATAATAAGCCCCCGCTAATCCCCGATCACCACTTATCAGCACCACAATCACATTTTCGACAACAGGGGGTTGCTCTAAAAGCGGATGCAAACCCTCACTTTGTGGCTGGTTTGCAATGTGCTGCAATACCCGCCAAGCTTTTGTCGAATAAGGACGAGTCCTCTCCAAAACCTGGATGGTTTTTTTAACCTTGCTCGCGCTAACCGCTTGCAGCGCCCTTGTGACCTGGGCAATATTTTTAACGCTTTTAATACGCTGCTCTACTTCTCTAGCATTAGCCATATCTTATCGCCATAAAACCTATACTAAAAACTCTACGCGGCTACAAAGGTATCGACAAAGGCATCCAGCGCCTCTTGAAGTTGTTTGTCGGTCTCTTCGGTGATCTTACCGACTTCAAAAATAGCCTCTCCAATTTTGGGATAAGAGACCTTCATAAAACGGCGTAAAGCGGCTTCCCATTCTTTCATGTCAGAGAGTTCTACCTTGTCAGCATAACCATGCGTAGCTGCGTAAATAACAATAACTTGGTCGTCCAGTGGGACTGGCGCGTATTGAGGTTGTTTGAGAACTTCTTGCAATCGGCGTCCTCGCTCCAAGCGTGCCTGAGTGGCTTCATCTAGGTCGGAGCCGAATTGGGCAAAAGCCGCCAATTCGCGAAAAGCGGCCATGTCCAAACGCAGACGGCCTGCAACATCTTTCATGGCTTTGGTTTGAGCATCCCCGCCGACCCGGGAGACGGAAATCCCTGCATTGATGGCAGGGCGAACGCCTGAATAGAACAAATCATTCTCCAGATAAATCTGACCATCCGTAATGGAAATGACGTTCGTAGGCACATAGGCTGAAATATCCCCCAGTAGAGTTTCAATGATCGGTAAGGCAGTGAGTGAACCACCTGTTTCGGCGACTTTAACGATCTTATGATCTTCAGAGTTTTCGAGCTGCTCAAGAGATGTCTCAGCATAATCGAAAGCGAGGGGGCCCTCATAAACTTCTCCATTTACGGCGTCTTCCGGGGAAGCTTCTATTTGGGAGAATTCCTTCGGCGCTATCACAAAATGATCTGCCAAACGGGCAGCACGTTCTAATAAGCGGGAGTGCAGGTAGAATAAATCACCTGGATAAGCTTCTCGACCTGGGGGACGCCGGAGCAATAGCGATACCTCACGATAAGCCCAAGCGTGTTTGGAAAGGTCATCGTAAATAATGAGCGCATCACGACCGGTTTCCATGAATTCCTCACCCATGGCACAGCCCGCATAAGGAGCAATATATTGCAAGGCAGAAGGCTCATTTGCAGACGCTGAAACCACTATGGTATGTTCCATGGCCCCATGCTGCTCCAGGATAGATACCGTGCGGGCAACTCCAGCTTTCTTTTGGCCGATGGCAACATAAATACAAATGACGTCTTGCCCTTTTTGGTTGATAATTGTATCCACGGCTATGGCTGTTTTGCCTGTCTGCCGGTCTCCAATAATCAACTCACGCTGTCCCCGGCCAAGAGGGATCATAGAGTCAATGGCCTTCACGCCAGTTTGAATGGGAGTATCTACGTCTTTCCGCACCACAACGCCAGGAGCAATCCGCTCCACAGGGCGATAGTGGTCAAATTGGATGGGTCCCTTCCCGTCGATGGGCTGCCCCAGGGCGTTGACCACGCGTCCAATCAGGCCATCCCCCACAGGAATGGAAGTAATCCGCCCCGTGGCTCGCACTTGCATCCCCTCGGTAATTCCTTCATAATCCCCCATGATGATGATTCCAACACTATCTTTCTCCAAGTTGAAAGCTGTCCCCAGGACACCGTTGTCAAATTGGACTAGCTCTTGAGAACGCACATCCGACAAACCTGTCACCCGTGCGATACCATCCCCTGCTTCCACAACAGTTCCCATCTCGAGGATTTCCACCTCAGGCTGGAAGGCCTTTATCTGCTGCTCCAAGTCAGCAGTAATCTGATTAATTAAGTCAGTCATCTAGCCTCCATAATACTTTAATGCCTATAAAATGTGGGTCCCTGGGAACTTACGGGGTTGAGAATAAAGTGAGGCGTAAAACGTGAAACGTGACCGAGTAATTCACGCATCACGCTTTATGTTTCACTGGTAAAGCCCGCGAAATCCCAAAGAGCCTAAAATATCTAACGCTACTCAAGGTACTTCACCAGTTAAAACCAATGCACAAATGATAATGGAAATGTCCCATATTGTCCAGTTGAATTTAGTCATCAACTGAAATATCGCAAGGCTATTGTCAATCTCGTTTCGACGTCTTCGGGAGCATCGCTTGGAATCGTCTGGAGAGCGGTCTGGGCTTCCACGACACTGTATCCCAAGGCAACCAGGGCTTCCTGAACTTCTGTGTTTACATCACTAGCTGGGGCAAAACGGTCAAACCCTTCTCGAGCGGTGACCCGCCCCTCCAGGTAGAGAAGTATTTTCTGAGAGGTCTTTTTACCAATCCCAGGGACTTGCTGGAATATCTCCGCTTGCTCGTGAACAACAGCTCGACGAATGGCATCTGGGGAGTGGGTGGATAGGGTTTCCAATGCCAAACGAGGGCCAATCCCGCTCACACCCAGCAACAACCTAAAAATCTCTACTTCTTCAGGTTGGGGAAAACCGTAGAGGGTTAGGGAATCCTCCCGGACGACCAAATGCGTCCACAAGAATACACCCTCCCCCCGCCGAACCTGGTCAGGAAAGGGGCGAGGGACAAATACCTGGTACCCAATCCCACCCACTTCCACTATGAGGTGGTCTTCCGCGCTATGAGTGACTTTTCCACGTATGCTAGCTATCATAGGTGATGAGTAACGAGTAATGAGTGAGGAGTGATGCGTCCCCCTGCGGGGCGTCACAGACGCGCAAAGCGTGCTTCGTGATGTTGCGTGACGTTACGTTTTACGTTTTCACGCTTCACGTTTCACTCTTTAGAACAAAAAGGCGATGAGCAGGCCTGTGCCCACCATCACTGCGAAAATTGGCCACACGACCCGCCGCAATAAACGAGAGCCAAGGGATAACACCAAGCCACCTTTCACCAAGGTGTTGGAAATAACGGCTAAAACGATGGCGCGTTCAGCCATTTCTAAAGCAATGCCATCTGGTTTAAGGGTGAGGTCTGCCACCGAAAGGGTAATGGCATCCACATCCGCCAAACCGGCCAGGAAGCTCGATATATATAATCCCTGCACTCCTAAATAAGTTTGAGCGGCCTTCGAAACGACCAGGATCAGGGCATATAATAAACCAAATTTTATGGCCGGCCCCAACTCGAAGGGGTTTGAGACATGTGTCTCCTCTTCATCCAAGGCTTGTTGGGATATATACAAATAAACGGAATAAAGCGATCCCAAAACTCCCATGACCACAATTGGAGGCCACAAGATGAGGAGAAGCCGCGAATTAATCACTGCAACCTCAACAAGGACGCGGATGAACATTACGGACCAACCGACAATGATGGCCATGGCGAAGGGTTTTGATAATTCCGGTTCGTCTTTGCTGCGTTGGGAAAAACTGAGCGTGTTAGCCGTGCTAGAAGCCAAACCACCCAATAAACCGCTCAGACCAATTCCTCTTTGGGTACCAACCACTTTGATGAGGATATAACCTAAAAAATTGATGCCAGAGATGAAGACTACCATCTTCCACACATTGTATGGATTCAAAACATCAAGGGGAGGAGGCCCATAAGCTTGGTCAGGGAGGAGGGGGAGGACAATGGCCGTGATCACCGCAAAACGCAGGGTGGCGTACACATCCTCTCGCGTGATGACCTTGATGAGGTTGCGCATCTCCCATTTGATTGCCAACAAGACCGTGACTGCTACTCCCAAGGCAACAGCAAACTCAATGGAGTGGGCATAACTTATGGCTCCTATGAGGACAGTCAGCAGAGCCGCCACTTCGGTGGTCTGTCCCATCTCTGCATATTGAGAAGCCTGGATAAAATAAGCCACCCCAATCAGAACCCCCAAAACAATGGTCACACCTATAAAGACCCACGGAGAACCCAACGCATCGGAAACCAATGCCCCGGAAGCTCCAAAAAGCGCCATGAGAGCAAAAGTTCGGGCGCCAGCAAATAATTCCTCTTCACTATCACTGGAGGCATATTCCCGTTGCAATCCAATTAGGACGCCTATCAGCAAAGCGGCCCCAAAACGTAGAAAAAGAGAATATTCTGTCATTGTAATCGTTTACCCCTCTTGGGATGGTTCATAAATAAGTAGACACTTTCCAAATTAATATGTCGCTGCGAGGAGCGTTTTTTGCGACGTGGCAGCCTCCCGGTTAGCACAAATACTCTGCGGTCAGGGAAATTGCCACACCCCCAAAAAGCGGGGGTTCGCAATGACATGTGGTTAATAAGAAAGGGGAGTAAATAATTACCTGTCATCTCATATCTCTGTAAGTCTGTCGCGTGTCGTAGAGTGGATGTGGCAAATGGCTACGGCAAGAGCATCTGCTGCATCATCCGGGCGGGGTAACTCTTCCATATTGAGTAACATCTTTACCATTTGTTGGACTTGATTCTTGTCTGCATTGCCGTATCCTACTACGGCTTGTTTAATTTCTAAAGGAGTGTACTCTCCCAGAGATATTTCACAGGAAGCGAGAGCAATCAGAGCCGCTCCTCGCCCCTGGCCCACGCTTATTGCCGTACGCACATTACGCTGAAAAAATAATTTTTCGACTGCGCTGCAATCGGGTTGATATTGTTGGATAATTTCCCTCAATTGCGTGTAAATAAATAGCAAACGTTGTGGCATCTCCCAATCGCTGGGAGTAGTCACCACACCATAATCCACCGCTTCTAAATTTCCCCTTTCATCTTCGCGCACCAATCCATAACCTGTAGTAGCCGTTCCGGGGTCAATCCCTATTACCAACATGGGCTACTC
Organism: Chloroflexota bacterium; assembly: GCA_030666985.1. Lineage (GTDB taxonomy): Bacteria > Chloroflexota > Anaerolineae > Anaerolineales > UBA11858 > B10-G9. Next base: position 4,687 of record DAOUWT010000043.1, on the reverse strand, counting down.
GGCAAGTTTTTCTAAGGCTTCATCGCTGATTTCCAAATTCGAGGACACACTCTGGACATCAAATAGATCCTCTAGTTTTTCGATCACACCCATGACTTGCAAGGTCTTTTCTAAATCAAGCGAAAGGTCCTGATTAGGCTGCAAACGCAGACCTGAATCCTCTGTTTTGATTCCTTCTGCCTGTAATCGGTCGTGAATGGTCTTGAATACCTCCACATGGCCTATTATTTCGATAAAGTCCTCATCTTCTATGACATCCTCAGCCCCTGTCTCCAAGGCTAGTTCAAAAATAGTATCGTAGTCATTCTCATTGGCGGGAATGTTGAAGAACGAGATACGAGAAAATTGCCAGGCCACAGAACCGCTATCGCCCATGCCTCCCCCGGCCTTGCTGAGAACATGCCTAATATCGGCTACAGTCCTGTTCCTATTATCGGTAATGCAATCGATCATCAAAGCCACGCCATGAGGGGCGTATCCCTCATAGCAAATTTGTTCCATCTTTGCGGCATCTTTATCCTCACCAGTTCCGCGTTTAATGGCTCGTTCAACATTATCACTGGGCATGTTGGCATCTCTGGCATGTTCAATAGCTAATCGCAAGCTGAAATTAGTTTCTATGTCTCCACCCCCAGCCCGAGCCGTCATTTCGATCTCACGTGCCAATTTGGTAAAAATCTTGCCACGCCTGGCATCTTCTCTGGCTTTTTTATGTTTGATATTCGACCATTTTGAATGTCCTGACATTATCCTTCTCCTATTCTTAGAATTTTTCTAGTCAAAGGGCTTCCAAGAAAATAATTCTCCCAAAACTCGTGGTACGTATAGAGTGATGCGTGAAGCGTGATGAAAGCCTGGTTACGTTTCACGTCTCTGGGGTGCAACGCATTCCAAACGCCGTTCCCGCCGTTGAAGTATTACATTATAACACCTGCTGGCACTAAACATAGTGGAATTGGAGAAGTCAAGCTAGATTTTCAAAACCGCTTCCCCATTTAGAGCACTGTTTTTCACGGCTAGAAGAGCCTGGTTTGCCTCCTCCAAGGAGTAGACCTGCGTGGTAGCCCGGACGGGAATCTCGGCTGCAAGCTCTATAAACTCCACCCCATCTTGGTAGGTAGCATTCGCCACACTCCGTAAAGTGCGTTCGCCATAGATGAGTTGATAAGGCATTTCAGGGATGGGGGACAGATGGATGGCGTTGATGGCCAACGTCCCACCTGGGCGCAGCTTGGCGAGCACTTTGGGGACTAAATGGCCTGCCGGGGCGAAAATGATGGCGCGATCCAAGGCATGTGGAGACTCATCTTCAATCCCTCCTACCCAGGCGGCTCCCAATTGGCGGGCATGTTGACGGTGTTCTTTCGAGCGGGTAAAAACGTATACTTCGCAGTCCCAATACCGGGCCACCTGAATGGTAAGGTGAGCGCTAGCCCCAAAGCCAATCAATCCCAGACGCTCGCCGGGTTGGAGGCCGGCCTGATGAAGAGAGCGATAGCCAATGATCCCCGCACACAACAAGGGAGCGGCTTGCTCATCGCTGAGTTCATCTGGAAGAGGAAGCACGTAAGCGGCTTGGGCCAAGGCGTATTCAGCATATCCACCATCCACGTGGAAGCCGGTGAAACGGGCCCGGGAACAGAGATTCTCGCTCCCAAGCTGGCAAAAGCGGCACTCCCCGCAAGCATCGTGCAGCCAGGGAAGGCCGACCCTTTCCCCCAGGGCTGCACCCTCCACGCCGGGGCCGAGGGCCTCCACCTCCCCCACCACCTGATGACCGGGGATAAGCGGCAGCTTGGGAGGGTGGATGTCTCCCTCTACCGTATGCAAATCCGTGTGGCAAACACCGCACATTTGAACCTTCACGCGGACTTGGCCTTCTCCCGGCTCGGGCCGGGGGATTTCTACAAATTCCAACGGTTCTTGGGCGACAGGTTTCGCCTCTGAAAGCAGCATGGCACGCATCGTCAACTCTCCTTGTGGTTACTCATCCAACTAGCGTACATATTTTACCAATTTCGAGGGATTGCATATAGTCCACCAGACACAACTCACAAGATTTTAAAGTATGCTATAATCTTGAAACGTAAAAAGGAGTGTTTTCGAATGTCACAGGACTACGAACAACCGCGTATTAAACACTTGGAAAGGTTGCTGGAAATAAGCCGTAACCTGAACTCCACCCTGAACCTAGAACTTCTCCTTGGTTCTATTATAGAAGCGGCAAGAGAACTCATCCAATGTGAAGCTAGCTCTATTTTACTGTATGATGAAGATACCCAGGTCTTGAAATTCGTAGCAGCCCCTGCTTCGCAAAAAGAGGAACTGAAAAACTTGCAAGTCCCTTTAGATAATAGTGTAGCAGGACGCGTATTCCAGGAACGCCAACCGGTAATCATTCAAAGTGGAAAAAGCACTCCTGATATTTTCCGGCAAGTTGATAAAAAACTGACTTTCGAAACACGAGACCTGCTTGCAGCGCCGCTTATTTTCAAAGATGAAGCAATCGGAGTCATCGAAGCTGTCAACAAAATAAGTGGCGATCCCTTCACTACAAGTGACATACACACCTTAGAAACCCTGGCATCCCACGCAGCCACGGCCATTCAAAACGCGCGCTTACTAAAAGAAGTTCAACTAACCTACGCAGAATTAGAGCAATTAGACCACCTCAAATCGAATTTCATTTCCATAGCCTCCCACGAGTTACGCACCCCGCTCGGGTTGATTCTGGGGCACGCCTCAGTACTAATGGAAACGACGACCGATAAGAACATACGGGAAAAGATGGGAGTGATTCGTAAAAGCGCCCTCCGCCTCAAAAAGGTCGTCGAGGACATGGATCAGATGGACAGGTTCCAGAGAGGCCAAAGCCAACTTCGTAAAGGAAGCGTGAAAATCGCCGTCGCTATTCAAGAAGTCCTCCTGAAATTCGCTGAAAAAATTACCGCAAAGCACCTCTCCGTCAGCACTGAAATCAAAGATAGAGATTTGATTATCCGAGGAGATAAAGGCAAAGTCTCAACTATTTTGAGCAACCTGGTAGATAATGCCATTGCCTTCACTCCCAAGGGCGGTCGAATTCTCATAAGCGTGGAAAAAATCTCAGATTATATGAAATGCTCTGTTATCGACAATGGGATTGGCATCCCCGCCAAGCACCTTCCCCGCGTATTCGACCGCTTCTTTCAAGTCGAAAATCCCATGACGCGCAAGCATGAGGGCATAGGCTTAGGTCTTTCGGTAACAAAAACGCTGGTTGAGCTGCATGGGGGAGAAATTTGGGCTAAAAGCGTAGAGGGCAAAGGTAGTAATTTTTCCTTTTTGCTGCCCATTGGCTCTAAGACAGCCTCCACAGAAAGCAAAGTATTCATTACTTAGATAAGTTCACTCCCCGTGGATTTTTGGGGAAGGGTGCCACGCGGGGGGGGGACGGGGGGGCAAGAAACAACCCTGGGGCTTGGTATAACGCCAGGGCGAGGTTTTACCAAGCCCCAGCCGTTTGCGCTCCCGCCAATCTCCGACCGGTGATAGTGAAGGTCAACGTTGCTCATGAAATTAATCATCCAAATCCCCTGCTACAACGAGGCTGAGACACTGCCCCAAACCCTGGCAGACCTGCCCGCCCGCATCCCCGGCGTGGGGGAGATTGAAACGCTGGTCATTGACGACGGCAGCAGGGACGGGACGGCGCAGATCGCCCGCCAGAAGGGGGTAGATCACATTATCCGCTTCGCCGAGCACAAGGGACTGGCCACGGCCTTCGCCAAAGGGCTAGAGGCCTGCCTGGAGCGGGGAGCGGACATCATCGTCAACACCGACGCCGACAACCAATATCCCGGCCAAGACATCCCCCGCCTGGTGGAACCCATCCTAAAGGGTCGCGCCGACTTGGTGATAGGCGACCGCCAGGTGCGCCAAAATTCCCTCTTTTCACCCCTCAAACGCCAACTCCAAGGCCTGGGAAGCTGGGTGGTCTCCCGCGCGGCCCGGGCACCCATCCCGGACGCCGCCAGCGGATTCCGCGCCCTCTCCCGCGAAACGGCCCTGCGCACCCTCGTCCTCAGCAAATACTCCTACACCCTGGAAACCCTCATCCAGGCCGGGGCGCAAGGGTTCATTATAGAGCACATCCCCATCAGGCCCAATCCCCCCACCCGCCCATCGCGCCTGATCGCCAATCCTATCCATTTCCTGGGGAACGCGGCTGGCAATATTCTGCGCGCCTTTGCCCTCTACCGCCCCCTGCGCATCTTTATCCCTCTCGGCTTCCTCTTTTTCCTGGCCGGGTTTGGCCTTGGGATACGCTTTTTATATTTTTACATCACCGAAAGCGGCCTCGGCCACGTCCAATCCCTAATCCTGGCCGCCATACTCATCATCATCGGCTTTCAAACCCTGCTCATTGGCCTGGTGGCCGACTTGGTCAGTTCTAATCGAAAGATACTTGAGGAGATTCTTTATCAAGTAAAGAGTGAAACGTGAGGCGTGAAACGTGAGGCGTGTTGCGTGTTGCCCCTGATTCCCTGTTCTCCTGATTTCCTGATTCCCTGTTCTCCTGATTCCTGATTCCCTGTTCTCCTGATTCCCTGTTCTCCTGATTCCCTGTTCTCCTGATTCCCTGTTCTCCTGATTCCTGATTCCCTGTTCTCCTGATTCCCTGTTCTCCTGATTCCCTGTTCTCCTG
>DAOUWT010000394.1 GCA_030666985.1 Chloroflexota bacterium | reverse complement strand
GCTTATAAAAAAGTGCTCTCAAGTGACACCCACCAAAGTGTAGGCAAAGAGAGTGGGCAAACTGCTCTTGTGGAGCGTTGGAACAACACCTTGCGACAAAGACTTGCCCGATTTGTACGAAAAGCCTTGTCTTTTTCTAAGCTCTCATTTCACCCAAAGCGCACCAGAATGCGTGACATCCGTTATTTGACGCTGGCGCCTTCCCCGTTTATACTCTTTGCGACCATTCCCCTAAGGAGTTATTTATGAGTGAAACCCCCATAGACCTGACATTACTTGATCCAATCCTCGAAGAATTCAAAGAACAAAAAGGTGCCGTTATCCCCGTCTTGCAGCGTGCCCAGGACGTGTACGGCTACCTGCCCAAAGAAGTCTTGGGCGCAATTTCAGAGAAGACAGGAGTGCCTCTGAGCCGTTTGTACGGCGTGGTCACTTTCTATTCCCAATTCAACCTGGAACGCCAGGGCCGTCATATTGTCCGCGTTTGCGATGGCACTGCCTGCCATGTGCGCGGGGCCCCAAAAATTGTCGCGGATATTGGGGACGCGCTTAACCTCGAACCTGGTAGCAGCGACTCAGATTATAAATACACCCTCGAAATTGTATATTGTTTAGGCTCGTGCGGGCTGGCCCCGGTGGTTGTGGTGGACGATGTGGTCTACGGGCAAACCAAATCGGATACCCTGGTAGAAAAATTGCTGCAATTAGAGTAAAGCGTAGAGGAGATTTTTTTATGCCTATACTTAAAAATAGTGAAGACCTGATCTCCCTGCGCACCTCCGCGCAAGAGAAACGACAAAAAGACCGCGCTTCTGAAGCGACCATTTTTATTGGCATGGGAACCTGTGGCATTGCTGCCGGAGCGTCTGAGGTGGCTGACGCAATTCGTAAAGAACTGGCTGAACGACAGCTAGACACCAAAATAATAAACGTCGGCTGTATTGGGATTTGTGTCAAAGAGCCATTAGTAGACATCAAACTGCCAGGGCGGGCGCGTGTCACTTATTACCACGTCAAGCCCAAAATGGTTCCACGGATCATTGAAGATCACTTACTGGGGGGAAAGATCATCAAGAGATGGGCCCTTGCTCAGATGGCTGATAAGGATGATGTGCTGGAAGAAGGTCTGATCACTTACCAGGAACACCCCTTCTATAGCAAACAAATCCGCATTGCCCTGCGTAACTGTGGAATGATTGACCCTGAGAGCATCGACGAATATATTGCCACCGATGGATACCTAGCCCTGAATAAAGTCCTTTCCGAGATAGATTCCGAAGATGTCATCGAAGAGATGAAAGACTCCGGGCTGCGCGGCCGCGGCGGAGCCGGGTTCCTGACCGGCCTCAAGTGGGAGTTTTGCTACCGGGCCCGCGGTTTCCCCAAATATGTCATCTGCAACGCCGATGAAGGCGATCCCGGTGCGTTCATGGATCGCTCCATCCTAGAAGGCGACCCCCATGCCATATTGGAAGGGATGATCATCGCCGGTTACGCCATCGGCGCGCCAGAAGGTTATATCTACTGCCGGGCAGAGTACCCGCTGGCTATCGAGCGTTTGAAAAAAGCCATCGCCCAGGCCCACGAGTACGGTTTGTTGGGAGATAACATCCTCGGTTCGGATTTCTCCTTTCACTTGAAAGTCAAGGAGGGCGCAGGCGCCTTTGTCTGCGGTGAGGAAACGGCCCTGATCGCATCCATTGAGGGCAAACGCGGCGAGCCGCGTCCCAGACCGCCCTACCCGGCCGTCTCCGGTTTGTGGGGCAAGCCGACCAATGTCAACAACGTTAAATCCTTTGCCATCACGCCCCAAATTATGCTCAAGGGCGCAGACTGGTTCAGCAGCATCGGCACGCCTGGCTCAACCGGGACGGCCGTTTTTGCCCTGACCGGTAACATAGAAAATACCGGCCTGATAGAAGTGCCTATGGGCATCACCTTGCGTGAGATCGTCTACGATGTTGGCGAGGGAATCCCAAATAAAAAAGAATTCAAAGCCGTGCAAACTGGCGGCCCCCTGGGGGGATGTCTGCCGGCTGAGTTACTGGATACCCCGGTGGATTTCGACTCCCTCACGGAAGCGGGCGCCACCATGGGTTCTGGCGGGATGATCGTAGTAGACCAGGATACCTGCATAGTTGAACTGGCCCGCTATTTCCTGACCTTCGCCTCGGCAGAATCCTGCGGGAAGTGTGTGCCCTGCCGGATCGGCGGCCAGCGGCTTTTGGAAGTGCTGACCCGCATCACCAATGGCGAGGGGACGATGGAAGACCTGGACGAGATCGAGTACATCTCTAATAATATGCGGGAAGGCTC
>DAOUWT010000416.1 GCA_030666985.1 Chloroflexota bacterium | reverse complement strand
GCGAAGGGGGTTGCAATCGTCAGGATCAAAGCGGCGGGATCACTCAGGGTGATCTTGATATCTTTCCAGGCGATGTTTAATATTTTTTTCATGATATGTTCCTTCCAGTCACAGGTGATTAGGCATTGGGTAACCGGGTAACTTGTTACCTAATAACTCGTCACCTAGTCCCTAAGCGCCCTTCCCGTTAGGTGTAGAAAGACGGCTTCCAGATTGGGTTCTTCGATATCCAGCGAACGAATTTTGATGCCCATTTCATTGGTTTTGCTAATCACGCCTTGCAGGGCCGCCTCAGCATCGGGGACAATGACGATGATTTGGTGATCGGTTGTTGATGCCTGAACGACTTCGGGCATCTGATTGAGTGTTTCCACCAGCGGCTCGACAATTTCCCCTTCGCCAAAATGCAGGCGTAAGGTTTCTTTTTCACCCACCATTTGGGTCAGTTCCTTCTGTGTGCCAATCGTGATCAGTTTGCCGTGATCGATGATGCCCACCCGGTCGGAAAGCTCTTCAGCTTCTTCCATGTAATGGGTGGTGTACAGTACCGTCAGACCTTGCTGGTTGAGTTCTTTAACCATATCCAGGATGCGGCGGCGACTCTGGGGGTCGATCCCAACCGTGGGTTCATCCATGAAGATCATTTTTGGTTTATGCAGCAGCCCAACCGCAATATTGATACGCCGTTTCATCCCGCCAGAATAGGTATTGATCCTATCTTTCGCACGCTCTTGGAGGTTGACCTGTTCCAGGACTTCCTCAACGCGGTCTTTGAGGGTTTGCCCGCCCATACCGTACATGCGGCCCCAAAAGAGCAGGTTATCCCGGGCGCTCAAAGTTTCGTAGAGTGCAATTTCTTGGGGAACTACCCCTATCACGTTCTTAACTCCCATGGTATCCGATATGATGGATTTGCCATCAACAGTGGCATCCCCCTCGGTGGCATTCAGCAGGCAGCTCAACATTGAGATGGTAGTGCTTTTTCCGGCTCCGTTGGGGCCTAACAGGCTGAAGACCTCGCCCTCTTTGATATCGAAACTGACCTGGTCCACCGCCTGCACACCACTGTCGGAATATTTTTTTACCAAATTGTTTACTTGAACTAAAGTTGACATATTATCCTCCAAAATGGATGCTTGATTTAATTTATTTGTTACTTGATTGTGCATAGGATACTATCGATGAGGTCATATTGAACATTGCCAGAGGTCATGTTCAGGTCATATGACTTTTTTCTGTTGGATAAAGTAAAATACACCCAATGAAAAAAATATTTTCTCAGAGATATAGCCAACAAGCGCTTTTCTTAGCGATCTTAACCCTTCTGTTAGTTTTTTTGATCACCCTGCGCACGCCTGCCGATGCTGATATGTGGTGGCATTTGAGTGCTGGACGTGCCATGTGGGAAAATGGGGAAATCCTCCGGCAAGATATTTTCTCCTATACCCGGGTCGGTCAACGCTGGACCAACGCTTTTTGGATCTCAGATCTAATGATGTACCTGTTCCAGGCCAGCGGGGGCTTCTTTGCGACTACGCTCTGGGTTTCTTTCATGGCTGCTCTGACCATGGCTGTGGTCTACAAGCACGCTAAAAGCCCGCTGCCCATCCGGGTAGGAGTCGTCATCCTGGCGACGCTAGTACTAGCCCCCATATGGGCACCCCGGCCGCAATTGGTCTCGTTTTTCCTATTAGCTGTCCTGGATTATTTTCTCTCTCGGAAGGGTGAAAGCCTGAATAAGCCTTTCTGGATACTGTTGCCATTGTTTGCCCTTTGGCCAAATTTCCACGGCGGCTTTATCTTTGGATTTTTG
>DAOUWT010000166.1 GCA_030666985.1 Chloroflexota bacterium | reverse complement strand
CGATTGGAGGCATGAAGCGGTACAATATTCTGGTTCATGCCTTTCGCAACCACAAAACCGGCTTTGATGATGATGTGATTGCTATCACTGCTGGCCTGTGGAATTTCCTGCTCACCTAATTTTATTTAGGAACAACTCTATTCTCTAAAGTAAGGTGGAGAATACGTTGCACAGGCGGGGTCAAAGTTTCACCCAAAGGGAAACTTTCTCTAAGAGCTTTTTGAAGTTTCTTAGCATTATTCTGAGGAATATCCAGAGTATGTTTGCTAAGCTCGTAGAGATAGGAAGCCAAGTCCTCGGTTGATAAAGTGCCCAACTCTTCCAAAATAGGTTCTTCAGTCAAGACCTGTTGACTAGTAGCTCCAAAAACATCTGAAAAACATTTGGAGCTTTTGTAAGCACTGGAACGCAAAAACAGAAAGGTTAGGAAATAATTCTTTTCATTTCCCAATAGATTGGCAAGCCGAAAGCGTAAACGGGTGTAAAAACGCAAAGTCAACCATTCTTCCCGAAGCTCCCAAGTGTAGGAAGGGTGTTTTTGTCGGGTGCGCTCGGCTATGTAGTAAGGATCGTCGGCATCGGTTTTGTTGTCTTGAGGAAGGCTTTTCTTAAACCATTTGACCCAACGTGGGTTGAGCAGGTAAAGAGCAGCATTTTCCTCTGCCAATTCGCGATCAAGAGCGATCATCCGAAAGTATGGAAACCAGTAGTAATTTGTAGCTTCCCCTGAGATATCAACTCCATCATAGGAATGCTCCTGAATAGCTTCAAGTAAGAAGCGTCGGGCTTTGGAGTACCCTGATACGGTATTGGAGAACGAACGATGTCTTACCAATAGTTCACCATCAGGCTGAAGCAAGCAAAAATCGGCCTTCTTCATGCTGAAATCAATGCCAACTTGCAAACGGTTTTCCTTCATAAAACACGCTCCTTGTGAGAGAATAAGTTGCGGTACGAACGGGTGTCCCTGTTCTCGCTGGAGCGGCATCCTTGCGGCGAATTAGTCCTCATACCTGGTGGTGCGCCTTCCGTGAGCTACTACACTCACTGCCAAACCAGAGTAGGGACATTGTGCGTGGTCAGACGTTTTTCCCCAGAGAGACCGGGTGTCTTACTAGTCGTAGACGTAACCTGTTTCTGGTAAAACAGGCTCGTCAAGGAAACATGGACTTACCCGGTGCGTCCGCAGTTCAGCACCATGCTGAACTACTTTATCTTACCCCGGGACACCCATTTTTAGAATACTATTATATACAAGGAAAACGTATTCCGCGATCGAGGCGGAAACGTATTCCGCCGAACTCCGTCACTTGAGCACCAACGGAACGCGGTTCCGTCTCGATCATGAAAAAGTATTGATTTTTAGGGTCTGGATGCTGTTTTAGAGAGAAGGAGCAATTCTATGAAATTTTACAAGGTCTTGTTTTTATTATTGGTTTTCACCTTGAGCGCGTGTTCGAGTGGGTTATCTGAGAGCGAAATGCAAACAGCTGTTGCCCAAACGGTCAACGCTTCTGGTCAGTCAGCACCTTCCCCCTTGGCTTCTGCCACGCCTTGCCCCACTGCTGCACCTTGCCCAAGCTGCACACCTCCCCCAACCTACACGCCTTATCCCACGTATACCCCCTATCCCACGGTGGAGATTGTTGACGCGAATCCGCCCACGTCCACCCCTACCAGTCCCCCGGTAGTTGGAGAAGGCGTGGGGAGCGTTGTCATGTGCGGGGAATATTTTTCAGTCCAGGTGCTAGTACCTCCCCACGAGCGCAAGAGTGTTGAGACGACGATAGACAGTAATATATATGAGGAAAAGGCGACTGGAGAATTCGTGTTTGTCAAATTTGAGTTGGTGAACGTGTCTGGGGAGACTTGGGATAAGCTGTTTACAGATGAATTTTTCCTCATTGGTCAGGTGGAGGGGGAGACGCTGACTTACCGGGCCGAGTTCGACGCCACCAATTTCGAAACCCGGAATTATGGTTATGCCAATTATATGAACGTCTTCTATGAGGAGACACAACCAGCCGTTCCTTTCAAGGCCATAGTGGGGTTTGATGTGAGCCCTTACGGGACGGATTGGGTGTTTGTGTTCCGCCCTCGACTCCCCGGCACGCAAGAGGCGGCTTGTACGGTTCATATTCCACTGGAGTAGGGGAACGTAGCGTAGTGAAGAGATGCGGCAATTTCCAATTAAACATGTCATTGCGAGCCGTTGCTTGTGTGGTCTTGCGGCCAGGGCAATCGTATATGAGATTCGCTAAAATGCCACTTAGTCCCAAGATCAAACCGGAACCGTATTCCGGTGGGGTTTTGCCTGTGGAATCCGGCGGAATACGTTTCCGCCTCAATCATTTGATAGTACATTTTTCCTAAATGCTCTTGCCCTGACCTTGTGGATTGAGCGGTTTAAACTTGACGTAAGAAATATTGGTGGTAGGATAATCTTACTTTCCGGTTTTTAGAAAATAAGAAATACACATTAGGAGAGTAAGGAGCATGGAAAATGGAGGAAAAAGTCAAGTACCAGGCTTGTTTGCGTGCAAAGGGCCAAGTAACTTTGCCTAGAGTATTGCGAGAGAGACTGAATTTGCGTGAGGGTGATCAGCTGGTTTTTAGTCTTAACGAGATAGGCCAACTATTGGTAGAGCAGGAAGTCACTATTCCTGCTGAACAAGCCTGGTTTTGGACTGAGCGTTGGCAGAAGATGGAACGCGAAGCTCAAGAAGATATTGAGGACGGAAGGGTTACCCGCTACTCGAATGTAGAAGAGGCAATTGAATCCTTGGAGAGCGATGTATAAATGCCTGAAATCTATATTTCGGCTCGATTCAAAAAAGCATATCGTAATTTACCTGAGCAGTTACGCCAGAAAGTAAAGAAGGCAATGCGTTTGTTGGCCGAGGATATTAGATACCCTTCGCTAAGAACAAAGCCTGTTCAAGGAGCATCGGGGGTTTATGAAGCTAGAGTTGACCGAGGGTGCCGCATGACGTATGAGAGATTGCCTGGAGACGCCCTGCTCATGCGTGTGGTTGGAAAGCATGATGAGGTCTTGAGAAATCCCTAGGAAAATGAATGTTAGCTGCGAAAATGCCCGGCAACCTCTTTTGAGTGCCGGGCATTTTTGTATTGTGGAGGGATGGTCTCTGATGTTTTCCTTATCTCACTCCCCCACCAAACTCTCCACCACCTTCTCAATCTCTCCCACCGAGATATTGCCCTCAACCACAATGAATTGGTCTCCAAGAATGTAGGTGGCAAAGCTATAAATACCCTCATCGTCTGTGTAATCTTCGATGATGACCCTTACTCCATTGATATTCTGGTCTTCTTCGGGAGATGGCTCAAAGCCGGCCTCATCCAGCCACCCATCCAGGGAGGCGTAAGGGCTCTCGCTGGCCGTGATGGCGATAACATCTTCTTCGCCGGGGCCGTAGAAATCAATTTCAATTGCCGTACCTCCCCCAGGGATGTACCAGATAGCGTCGTCGCCATATTCTTCCGCGTCAACGTAAAAGGCATCCACGAGTTCATAATCAGGCGGCAGGTACGTGGGAATCAACTCTGCGGGGGCGTCAATGGATCCTGATGCGCCTTCTTCCCAATCTTCGCCCCAGTATTCTTCGGGATCCAGCAAGTCTTCAACTTCGGGAGCCTCAAAATTGGGGGACGGGTAAGTATCAGGGCTTTGAGGACTGCCCGATTGGGAGGCGGCTTGAACATTCACGGTGTAGGTGGTGTTTTGGCAGTCGTATTCGCTCTCGGCCTGATTGAGGTTGATGATGAGCAGATATAAGTAATCAAATTGCCCGGCATCGACAGTGGCTTGGTTATCCCCCATAGTGAAGACACTGGCTTCGTCTCCAGCAATGCCGACCAAAAGGCCTTCCAGTTCCGTGGTATTCAGGGTCACTTGGACAGTGTCATAGAATTTGATTTCCACATAATCAGCGCCCATTTGCCCCACGCCATCGGTTGGAATAAAAGCCTCTGCCTGGTTCATCTCCCCTTCTAAGCGCACGGTTGGGTAGTCGGCCCCTTCTTCGAAGGCTCGTGTCAAGAGAGCCACAGAAAACCCGCGGAAGGTTTCGTCCAACGTGGTTCCGGCATCAGATAAGGCAGCTTCTATAGCCTCATATCCGTCAAATTGGACTGCGTGTTCCCAGATAGCCTGCACTGTTTCATGCCCGTGGTGTTCAGAAATATAGCGGATGAAAATCCACTCACCGTACCAATGGTTTTCGTCCTCGACGCGGGTTTCGCCGCCGTAGGCCAGTTGGCAGGTGTCGGGGGATTTAGCGACGGCGTATATATCTTCGATCCCGTCGTTGACATTGTCGTAAACCTCGTCCTGCATCCAGGTAGCGGTGGCTTCCCAGAGCCAGTCGGCGGGTTCTTCTCCATCATAGCCAAATTGAATAGCGTGGTTGAATTCGTGAGCCACAGTAGAGCGCATGATGTCGAGGGTCGTGTAGCTTTCTAGGGCAAAGTCCTCCGCTCCAGCGTAGTCGTTATCGAGCACAATGTACGAGGTCACGGCGCGGGTTTCGATGCCATCGGTGTTGGGATTGTCGCCGCTTTGGTCATGGGCGCGGTAACGCTCATCGCTGCCCTCGGTGTAGCCGAAAGTGCCGTCGGCAAGAATTTCTTGGAGGTAGATATCGTAGCGGTCATCGCCCCCAATACCCTCATCGGGTGGGGGAGCGGCCCAGCCAAATTGCTCAATCTCCACTTGCCAAACATATTCCAGGGATTGGGCAACTTGGTCAACATAATCGGGGTGTTGGCCGTTAGCATTACCCGCAGCCGAGACAAAATCAGTTGAAACAGCATCCCGCCCATCCAGGGTGTAGTGAACCCGAAAGTGTTCTGTATCCAACAGGATTTCCGCACCGCTCAAGATGGGACGACCGTCATCGTCATATCCTACCTCATCAGCGTTGGGGCGGTTGTTGTTTTCTGGGATTTCACTCTCTTCAGCGGGGAGGGGATTCGTGGGGGTGAGGCTGGGGGGGATGTCTGTTTTAGGGACTTCTCCGGCGGGAGGTGGATCCGTGGGGGAGGGCGTGTCTGCATGGAAAGCTTCTGCGGTGGGGGATGGATTGACCTCAGGGCTAGGAGCCAGGGTCTGCGTGAGGGCGCAGCAGGCCGTGCTGATGATCAAAAGGGAGATGAAAGCTAAAACAGAGCAGGTTTTCATTATTTCCTCAGTTCACCCTCAGTGGCCGGATGCAAGCCAACCACAGTGACCTCGAAAACCAGGTCCTGCCCCGCCAGGGGATGGTTGAAATCCAAGGTGATGGTGTTTTCGTCTTTGGCAATGATTTGGGCGCTGAGGGTGTCTCCCCCTTCACTTAAATCCAAAAATGTGCCTACATTCAAGGGAATGTCTAAGGCGAACTCGTCTTTGTTAGCCTTGTGGATAGAAGCTGGATCAATTTCCCCGTATGCCTCGGCGGCCGGGACGGATATGGTCTTGGCTTCTCCAAGCGACATGCCGTAAAGGGCATCTTCCAGGCCGGGGATGATTTGTCCCTCTCCCTGGATAAATTGAATGGGCTTAGAGTCGGATGTGCTTTCCAGGACTTCGCCTTCAACGATTAGGACGTAATCCAGGCTGACGAGAAGGTCGTCGGCGACTTTTGGGGGAGATGTTTTGCTCATGGGTTTTACTCTCTTGTTGTGATTGTTCGTAATTGGCCACACCCCTCCCGTAAACAATCGTGGGAATGTCATTCTGAAGGCGGTTTTTGCCGAAGAATCTCCCTGTTCGGAGTGGGAGACTCTTCGCTCACACAAACCGTTCGCTCAGAGTGACATATCTCACGTTTTTTTATCAGAGGGGGGTGAACGGTTTTAATGTTTAGATGGGCATGGTAGGGGCTTGCGCTCCACTCGCCAGCCGCCAGACGCACTCTTGGGGGTCAAAGACCAGGTGATAGGTTTTTTGGAGAACGTCCATCACCAAGAAGTGTCTCCCAAGTTTGTTTTCCCATTGGCGTCCGCTACTATGAACGCGGTGCGTCCTCTTGCCGTCGTTGAAATTAAGGGGGATGATCTTTCCCGTTGCGGTAAATTGGGCCGTGACTTCGATCTTCACGTTTTACTCCTTACGTTTCACGTTTTACGTTTCACGCACTAAGTAGTTGGGTCGGATGAGAGGTAGTCGTAGAGAAGTTGGAGCGCAAATTGAGCGGCTTCACGTTTGTTGGCGATGCGGT
>DAOUWT010000391.1 GCA_030666985.1 Chloroflexota bacterium | reverse complement strand
TCATGCTAATTCAACCCATGGCGTCGCCATGCATCGTTTTCCGTTTGGCGGACAGACTAAAATTGCTTATACCCAGGATCCCAATTTGATAGCTTTGGAGGTTACCGATTTGGAGAAGCGTGGTCGCAGGACTACCGCAGCTTTCTTCAATGGCAATAAACCTGAATACCCCCGGCGCATGCATTGCATTCAGGGATCGGATGCGCATCTTATAACTAAAGACCCAAACATCCATAATAAACTCGGCATAGGTGACAGGACAACCGATGTTCGCCTCGCAGATAAATCTTTTGAGGATTTGAAAAAACTCTTCGAGAGCGATAATTTCTCACGCACCAGGCCTCATCAGCGTGGTTCCAAGCCTGTTTTCGACTTTGTTCAAGAAGCGCGTAAAGAAGGAGCTACTTTTATGCAGGATTTTCATGCAAAAATGACTGCCCGGGGTGGTTATCTGTATGCTATCGTTGCCGATATTTCTGCCTTCGCTAATTCTAATGGCGGGACATTGTACATAGGCATGTCTGATGAACCCCAGCAGCCAGTAGTTGGAGTTTCGAATGTTAAACAATCCGTCTCTAAACTGCAATCAGAAATTAGCAAACGTATCACCCCAGAACTGAATTGTAAGTTCGAAACTCAGAAAACTAATGGGAAGAATATCATCCAGATCATGGTACCTCGTGGTAAAGAGACCCCCTACGCCGTTGATGATAACAAAATCTATCTCCGTACAGAAGCAGAGACCAACATGGCTGTTCGAGATGAAATTGTCGACTTAGTCCGTAAAGGACAGAAGAAAACCCAACCAGCAATATCCGCCTCGAAAGGGACACTCCTCCCCGTACCTGATTCCAAAGACGTATATAAAGCGGTCTCCGAAGAACTTGAGCCTGAAGCTCCCCCTCGTACTGGCGTAGAAATAGTCTCCGTTGTCCAGCGGGGCGGTGAATGCTACTACACAGTCCGCGATTTGCGCAATGGAAGCGAGGTCAAGAACGTCACCCTGAAATCTTCTCGACGTCTGTGGCATTATGCTATTTCCCAGTACTCCGAGTTGCCCAAAGACCCCAACGGCCTAAAAGTGAAATGGCATGGAAATTTGGGCCTGGTCCGCCGCCAGAAACGAGGAAAATATCATACCTACGACCTCATCCAACGCACCCCCAAAGGTTACCTCTATTACTATGGTGTCACCGAGGATGGCATTCACGGCGATTGGAAAGAAATTGTTGGATAAATGTCGATCTATGAAACTCAGAGTAGCAGTTCTCACCATCTCTGACCGGTCTTCGCGCGGGGAACGGGAAGACCTTTCAGGGCCTGCTTTGGTGGATCGGGTAGAGGCAGCGGGCTGGGAAGTGGGGCGGGTGGACATTATCCCCGACGATTTGCAAATCATTCAGGCAACCCTCTCCCTTTGGGCCGATTCCGCCGCATTTGACGTGATACTCACCACCGGGGGGACGGGCTTTGCCCCGCGCGACCTTACCCCAGAGGCAACCAACGCAGTAATTGAACGCTATGCTCCTGGTCTAGTGGAAGCAATGCGTGCCAAGAGCCTAACCATAACCCCTCATGCCATGCTCTCCCGGGCCGTTGCTGGAATCCGCAAACGAAGCATCATTATCAACTTGCCGGGAAGCCCTAAAGCTGCCCTGGAAAACCTGGAGGTTGTCTTGTCCGTTCTTCCTCATGCCGTGCGGCTTCTTATTGATGATCCCCGCGCCGAAGATGGACATCGCATGTCCGTATAAGGGCACGACTCTCACATTCTACATTGTGCCCTAACGATAATCGCTTAAAGTGCTGAAAACTCTGGAAAACTTTTCATGTTGTTTATGTTAGAGCAAACGTAATTTTTCATCCCCCTAGCCAAGACCTCCGAGGTTTTTGGAGTGCAAACCTCGGAGGTCTGCCATGTCGGGATGGGGGAGGTGAACGTTTACAATAAATGCCTATCCAACGATCGAGGGGGATCACCAGATCTCCCGGCTTGACGCCCTCTGGGGTTTGGGGACACAGACGTGAGCTAGGGCGTGGAAAAGGCATTCTTTGGAGCCAATAGATGCCTGTAAGTGAAAGTAGTCTAAGTTCTTCCTTGTTTTTGATAAAATATGTTACAATTAGCGTAATAGCCGGTGAGCTACTCGTTTAACTACTTATACCCTCGGAGGAAATTTATATGGAAAAAGAAAAAATGCTTAACCTGATGCGATTCTGGCTCTTTGGAACATTTTTGATCATTTGGGTAGCCATGACAGTTTATCTCGGCGGAGCTGTCGGCTTGGGATTGAAGCTGACGTTCTCCATGTCCGCGTATTGGATAGCTGTCTTACTGGCTGCCGTGTTATGCGTGATTTCGTACTACGTTTATAAGT
>DAOUWT010000347.1 GCA_030666985.1 Chloroflexota bacterium | reverse complement strand
TCTTTCGAGATTATCGCGCACCACGCTCGAGCTGGATCGCCAGATCCAGCGGGCTGAATCCGAGGGAATTGGCGTTCCCCCGCGAGCTTGCAATGGATGTTACCGCGGACGCACCAAAATTTTAGTTGCTGCGGTAATGAGTCCAAAAACGATCCAGGGATTGGGAACAGCAAAAGAATCGTAGGAAAAGGTGTCAATCACAAAGGCCACTAGCCCTATCAGCGAGGCTGTACCCCAATATCTCTCTTCTTTTTCATCTGAGCGCCATAAGTAAAACGCGCCTCCCGCCAACATGACCAGGAAGGTCACAAAAACAGCCGTTCCTATGAACCCGGTCTCGGCCAGGAGATGGGCGAAGAAGTTTTTGGAGGTGATGACCCGCGTAGTGGTCGGAACAAGCCGCTTTAGTAATTCTGGCATATATCCTACCTGAACGCTGGGCATCATGTCTGCAAAATGGAACGTAAAATTGCCTAAGCCCACTCCAAAAAGTGGGTATTGGTCAAAGACTCGATAAGCGGTTTCCCAATAGACAAAACGCGGCCCAAAACCAATATACCTGAAATAACTTTGTAAATCATCGCCGCCCATAAATGGCGCAAACTCCCACATTCGGGTAATATAACTATTTTGCTTGCCAACGGCGAAGAATAAAAGGCCCACAATTACCAAAATGCCACCCGCTACGACGACTCTTTTCAACAGACCAGGCAGGTTGGTAAAGACCTCTTGTATCTTGCCTGTCCATTTTCTTCGTTTGGGCGGTATCATCTCAATATTGCGGGCGGGCTGAGACCGGGTCTTCGACCTTGGAAGTTTTTGTACTGCAAACTTTGGAGGTCTTGCCTCTAGTTTTTGCGAAGATACTTTGGGAGTTTCTTGGTCACGGACGGGTTCGCGGCGAAAGAATAATACGCCTACGCCAATCACGGCGGCGGCCACTCCCAACCCGGAGCGGGAGAGGGTGAAAAGCAAAACGCCTCCCATCCAAACGAATAAGATTTTCTCGACCGTCAACCACCGCCAGCGCCATTTGAAGGCCGTATAATTTGTCAGGATGGCGCCCAATATCCAAGGCAGCCACAGGGCCGTCAGTTGATCGGCAAACCAGCTTGGCTCGAAGGCCATCCCAGAAATACGGGTGGGTAACAATCTGGTTGTAGAGATATGTTCCTGCATTCTTTGCATTATTTGGAACCAATTTGGAATAATATCCAGGACGTATATGATTTGCAAAGACCCCCAGAATAAAGTTACGCCCAAGCCCACGAACAACCAGCGCAGCGTGAAGCCTAAGGCATCCTTATTATTGGGCATGAGAGAAACTGTCAGGTAGATGGCTCCTGCCAATGCGAGGGTAATCAGGGAACGAATGATGCGCGGGGCAATGGAAATTTCTGAGAGATGAGAAATAGTTCCCCGCAGGAAAGGCAGCAGGGAGGAGATCACCGCCAGGGTCACGAATGCGAAAAAGGGCAGCCACACGCGCGGGAGGGGCTTTTTCCATAAGGCGGGGAAAGTGACTGCTAAGACCAAAATAAGCAAAGGGTAAACGAGCAAGGGGCGGACGCTGGCATCTCCTCCCCCCAGGCTAGAGGGGAAATAAGGGAAACTGCTGACCGGCAAACTGACCAGGAACGCGGCCCAGACGATCTTCCGGGCGGTAGATGTGTGTTTAGTCAGCATTAGTGTCCTCCGTTGGAGGAGTCGAAATACCATTTCGACCTACATCCTGGGGGGAGGGCGGGATCTGCCGATCCCTGGGGAGCAAAACTTCCTCCTTTCCCCGGGCGCGGAGGAAGGCCATCAGCACCCAAACCAAAAGGCCAATCCCGCCAGACACCAAAGTCACCGTACCCGTGGAGCGCACACGCTCCCCCTGGGAAACCCCAAAACTTGGCTTAAGGTATAAATTTGCCGATAAGCCAATGCTATCGTCTAGGGCTTGGTGGTATTCTTTCAGCACTTTGGCCCGGTTGGTGGTCAATAAAACTAGCTCTGCTTGAGCGTCATCTAGGGCTGTACCAGCTTCCAGGCTGGCTATTTTTTCTTCAACAATCCCCACGCTGGTGTTGGCGGATTGCAACTCGGCGTCTAACTCGGCGGCGCGTTCGGCGTATACTAAAAGCTTCTCTATGCGGGCATAGCCAGCATCCCGCCACACCTCAACAGCCTGGGAGGCGTATTCCGCCTGGGGGTGAATGACCTCTAAACGCCAGTCCCCCGCATCGTACCAGTAGATGTCCATCCACTCTTTTAAGTCCGCAGCCTCAACTTGGCTCCAGTACCCATCCTGCTCCCGGAGCGCGTCCAGGGTCGTTTTCACAACCTTATCCGAAGAAACGATATCGGACACCTGCTTCAATTGCCAATTTTTGTAATCGTCCAAGTTCAGCGGTTCGGTCTCTGCCAGGGGGATGACGTGCGCCATTTCGCCCACGCGGGTGACGTCAATGCCAACATAGAGTTCAGCCGTGGCCCTGTAGGGGGCTGGGAATACATAAGTCCCTGCGTAGCCCAATAAGCCAGCCACTACTATAAAGGCCAAAACAATGTGCCATTGGCGCGTCATGCGCAGAACTTCGTCTCTAAAACTCCAAGTTTGCATAATTTTAGTCTCCAGTCTCTGGTCTTCAGTCACCAGTATTCAGTCAATGTCATTAAGAGTAACTGGTCACTCCCCTTTGCTGACTATGTCATTCTGAGGGCGTTTTTTCCGAAGAATCTCCTCGTTCGGAGTGGGAGACTCTTCGCTCACACAGAACATTCGCTCAGAGTGACATATTTCGAGTTTTTTACCAGAGGGATGTGACCGATTACCATTAAGATAAGGGATCATGTCATTTTCGAACGGAGTGAGAAATCTTTCCGTCGTAAGTAAATGGTAGGCTGAACCCAAGAT
>DAOUWT010000368.1 GCA_030666985.1 Chloroflexota bacterium | reverse complement strand
GCTGTCGAAACGCTGGAAGAAGCACGCCTGATGCGGCGCATAGAGCATTGGAATACATGTGCCAATCGCCTCTACTATGCGGCTTTTTATGCTGTGTCTGCTTTGTTGGTACATAGTGGTCATACGTCATCCAAACACAGTGGCATTAAAGCATTATTCAACCAGCATTATGTCAAAACGGGCATTGTGACAAAAGAAAACGGTCGTCTTTATAACCGATTGTTTGACTTGCGTCAGGAAGGGGATTATATTGATTTCGTATTCCTAGACGCGGAAACAGTTGAGCCTTTGGTGGGGAAAACTTCTGCGCTCCTTGATACGATCCAGTCTCTGATAGATAAAAAATGAAACCATGAATCACGTAGAGAAATGCCCTCATTGCGGCGGAACAGTTGTAGAAAAAAAGTAACTGAAGTATTATACGGAGGCGGGAACACGGCTTTTTTGAGGATAAAGGCTGGCGTTTGCTTGTTATGCGGTGAGCGGTTGTACACGCCAGAGTTGGTTAGACAATTTGAAACAATTGAGGTCAAACTTGAGCATCGAGGAACGAAATATAGGTGATATAAAAATGACCCCCATTGACAAATCAAAGCAAGAGGCATTATCCAATGAAATAGACGAAATTTCATGGTTGCAAGCGGCATCGCGAAATCCAGCTTTTGCGTTTCTGGCTGATCCTGAAGAAGATATTTATTCGATAACTGATGGGAAACCATTTAATCAAGATTCCTAAAGAAGTATTGAAAAGCGATATTTTCGGCAACGACACGATGACGATTATAGAGGTGACAACATGAGCGAACAACTTCCTGTGAACCCAATAATGCTTAAATGGGCCAGAGAAAGTGCAGGCGTGAGCATTGCAGAAGTCGTTAAAAAACTAAAACGTAAAACGGTGACAGCCGAGACTGTTGCGTCATGGGAACAAGGTGAAGGCAGCCCCACATACCCCCAACTGGAAGAAATTGCCTATAAAATCTATCAACGCCCACTGGCACTCTTTTTCTTCCCCGAACCGCCGCAAGAAGAATCTCCGCAAGAATCTTTCCGCACCTTACCCAATCATACAATTGAAAACCTGCCCCACCAGATACGACTTCTGATGCGCAAAGCAAAAGCAATGCAGATCAATCTTGCAGAACTTTATGAGAATACGAATCCTGCCCCGCGTCAGATTCTCCGAGACCTGTCATTTGCTCCTAATGTATCTCATGTAGAAATGGCTGACTCCATTCGCGATTATCTGGGGATCAGTTTGAGCGAGCAAGCCAGTTGGCAAGACAGCACACAAGCCCTAAAAAACTGGCGAAACATACTGGAAAAATACGGAGTCTTTGTCTTCAAAGATGCTTTTCGAGTTGAATCATTTTCGGGATTCTGCTTATATGACGATGTTTATCCCATTATTTATGTAAATAACAGCACCGCAAAGAATAGGCAAATATTCACGCTTTTTCACGAATTAGCTCATTTGTTGTTCCGCACTGGCGGCATTGATACACCCTCTGACAATTACTTGGATTATCTGGATGGTGACAACCGCCGCATTGAAATTCTATGTAACCGATTCGCCGGAGAATTTCTTGTCCCCAGAGATGATTTTGACAACAAAATACTCGGCATGCCAATTACGGATGGAGCCATTCAAGAATTAGCTGAAACTTATCATGTCAGCAGAGAAGTTATTCTCAGAAAATTGCTCGACAGAGATTTGGTCAACAAAAGAATTTATGAGGCAAAGGTTCAGGAATGGAATGAGTCCGCTCAACAGCGTTCAGGAAAAGGCGGCAACTATTACAGCACCCAGGGCGTCTATCTCGGTGAGAGATATTTGGAGACCGTGTTCACCCGTTACTATCAAAAAAATATCTCATTGAGACAAGTAGCGGACTATCTGGATGTAAAAGAGAAAAATGTACCTGGTATGGAAAACCTTTTATACACCAAAGGGGGAGCGGCATGATATATATTTTTGATAGCGGCCCTTTGATAAATCTCTTCAAACATTATTACCCGGCTCGTTTTCCATCGCTTTGGGAAAGTTTTGACGCACTGATTGCTGAAGAACGTATTATTTCAGTACGGGAAGTCAAAAATGAGATTGGGGGAAGGAGTGATCGCTTATCAGATTGGGTGAAAGAGAATCGTAAACTCTTTCTCACGCCAACCCATGATGAGTTGAATTTTGTCACAGAAATTTTCAAGGTGAGACATTTTCAGGCCATGATCCGGCGGAGAGAACGTTTACAAGGGAAACCAGTCGCCGATCCATTTGTAATTGCCAAGGCCTGGGCAACGGAAGATGGGTGTGTCGTTACCCAAGAAATCAAGAAACCGAACGCGGCAAAAATCCCTAATGTGTGTGAGCATTTTGGTATCCTGTGGTTGAATCTGGAAACATTCATGGAAAATGAGGATTGGAGCTTTTGATGGCTCTCCATCCCCAATTTCCAGAATCACTATTCGTCACCCTTGACCCATCCATTCGCTGGTTCGCCACCGATGAAACCCTGCGTGGCCTGCACCACTTCTTACCCATTATTCTGGGTCACCAAAGCAGTGGGAGAGATAAAGAAGGCTATTGCGACGGGGAGGTTAGAGTGAAGAGTGAAGAGTAAAACGTGAAGACGTGAAACGTGAAAGGCCATTGGGC
>DAOUWT010000414.1 GCA_030666985.1 Chloroflexota bacterium | reverse complement strand
GGGATTTCGCGGGGTTTGTCTGTGAGATGTAAAACGTGATGAGTGAATTACTCGCTCACGTTTTACGTTTTACGTTTCATCTTGTTCTCAACCCCGTAAATTCCTAGAGACCCTATTTAATCAAGAACGGTAAAACCGTTCACTTATTTACGGAGGTTATTTTATGAACACCACTTTTACCAAATCCCCTAGCCTGATGTTCACTTCGGAGTCTGTTACCGAGGGACATCCCGATAAAATGTGCGACCAGATCAGCGACGCGGTTCTGGACGCCTGCCTAAAACAAGACCCATATTCCCGTGTGGCCTGTGAAACAGCGACCAAAACGGGCTATGTCATGCTCCTGGGCGAAATCACCACCAAGGCCCAAATCAATTACAATGAACTGGCGCGGAACGTCATCGTTGGTATAGGGTACGACCGCGCCAAATATGGTTTCGATGGACACACCTGCGGCGTGTTAGTGGCCCTGGCTCAACAATCGGGCGACATCGCCATGGGAGTTAATGAAGCCCTGGAATCAAAAGAAGGGACGATGACCGAAGAGGAAAAAATCGAGGCCATCGGCGCGGGCGACCAAGGAATGATGTTTGGCTACGCCTGCAACGAGACCCCCACCCTCATGCCCTTGCCCATCTATTTGGCCCACAAGCTCACCCACCGTTTGACCGAGGTGCGTAAAAATGGAACTTTGCCCTGGCTGCGCCCCGACGGAAAGAGTCAGGTCACGGTTGAATACCAATACGGCCAGCCGGTCCGCATTGATACGGCTCTTATCAGCACGCAACATTCGCCCGATGTCTCCCAAGAAGAAATCCGCAAAGCCCTCACCAAGCACGTCATCCTACCCATTTTGCCAGAGGATATGGTGAACGACGACCTGAAAATCTACACCAACCCCACTGGCAGATTTGTGACCGGCGGCCCCCAGGGGGATGCTGGCTTGACGGGGCGGAAGATCATCGTCGACACCTACGGGGGGATGGGCCGGCACGGCGGAGGCGCATTCAGCGGGAAGGATGCCACAAAGGTGGATCGCTCCGGGGCGTATGCGGCTCGCTGGGCAGCCAAGAACGTGGTCGCGGCGGGTTTGGCAGACCGCTGCGAAATCCAGGTCGCTTACGCCATTGGTGTGGCGCATCCCCTGAGCGTGAACGTGGAAACCTTTGGGACCGGAAAAGTCCCCGATGAAAAGATCAGCGCCTTGATCAACGAACACTTTGACCTTCGCCCCGGGGCCATCATCCGCGACTTGGGCCTGCGCCGCCCCATCTTCCAGCAACTGGCCGCTTACGGTCACTTTGGCCGCGACGACCTGGACCTCACCTGGGAGCAAACCGACAAAGCTGATGCACTGAGGGAAGGTGCAGGGCTATAAGTGAAACGTAAAACGTGATGAGTAAAGAAGGATAGTTGCTCTCTAGTAAAGAAAAGTCCCCGGCACTTTAGATTTGCCGGGGACTTTGTGTGTTACCTATACAAGTGGTGCCGTTCGGTGGGGACACCTTCACTATTGCGGAATCCTGGTCTAAGATTCTCGCGTTTTACTCATCACGCATCACGTATCACTCATCACTCATCACTCATTACGCATGATCTGCGATCTCTTTGTTCATGCGTTCGAGCAAATTCCCCACGTTCATTGGATTGAGCTTTTCGCCAGAACGCAGGCGGGGAGCAACCTTTTTGGCCTCCTCCTCCCGATCCCCCCCGACCAGCATGTAGGGGATTTTTTGCTTTTTGGCGTCCCGGATTTTTTCTCCCCTTCCGTCACTGCGGTCATTTACCTCAACGCGGATTTCCTCTGCCTCAAGGCGCCCGGCCTCCGCCTCC
>DAOUWT010000346.1 GCA_030666985.1 Chloroflexota bacterium | reverse complement strand
GCAGAGCGAGCAGACGGAGGAAGGCTACAGGGGAAGACGCAAGAGCAGAGGAAGAAAGAGCAGATGGAGGGTGTGGGAGGGGGGGGACGAGGGAGAGTGGGGGGGCGGGGAGAGGGGGGGGGGGGGGGATGAGAGTGAGAGGTGAGTGCAGAGCGGGGGCAGATCCGTAGGAGATGGTTCCGTTGTAGGTGGAATTGGAGTCTTGGTAGGAGGCTGCGCAGTTGAGTGAGGCGTGTTCGTTGGATTTGTGCCCGGGTCGGGGGTCGCGGTGGGCAATTTTGTCCATGTGGGGGTAAAAGTTAATGCGGGTCCCGTACCAATGGTAGGAGTTGGGGAGGGACTAAGGGAGGGGTTAGCGGATGCGTCAGGGGTTTCTGTGGGAGTGGCAGTAGCCGCGATTTGACCGGGCTGGGTAGGGGAGGGCGTCTGGGTGGGCGGTTCTGCCGCCCCTGGCGTATCCGTTGCCACTAGGCCAGGGCCAGCGGCAGGGGTGGAGGTTGCCCCCGGGGCAGGGGTGTCGTCCTCCCCAGGCAATGTTTCAACCTTGAAGCGGGGAATATCCTGGCGCTGCTGTGTAATCTGCTGGGCGTCGGCCCTAACCGCACCCTCAATGCTCACGTCCAGGGGAGCCAGTATCACAACTCCATGCTGGCCGTAATCAGCGGCGGTCACCTGCCCCTGGGCGTGGACGATGCCCGTCAGGGGGTGGGCAAAGACCAGCCAGAGAGCAAACCAGATCAGGCCCAAACTGGCTGCTGTGACCAGAATGATAACCGCATACCAGGTAAAGCGTCCTTGTCTGAAAATCATGGCGATAACAATTCTCTCCGTTCTTCAGGAGACTCCACCTTCAGCTTGGAAGTCCTTCTCTTCGGCAAACCAAACTCAGCTACCAAGACCGGGATCACTTGCTCATAATTTTCGAAGGCTAAATAAAGCCATTTCCGGACCGTGTTTTCGGGCACTTGTAAAGCCTTGGCAATCGTTTCTATGCCAAAATCCGCGCAGTATAGGTAGCAGGCCAAAAAAGCGTCCATAGCGGGGTATTGGGTATCGGGGAAAAGGTCAAAGTCAGCCGGAATGTGGGTGACGGGGCCCAGGAGGGCGGAAACGGGGATGGGATAGGACTTGCCCTTAAGCTCGAACTCCCCTAGAGGCGCGAAGGCCATTTCTGTTTCACCGGCCACAAGGTTGGCGTATTGGGTGGGGAGGAGGATGGGGGTGCGGGGGAACTGGCGGGTGAGGCCTTGCAAGCGGGCGGCCACATTCACTTCGTCGCCAATCACGGTATAAGTGAAACGCTCCTTGGTGCCTATATTCCCGGCAATCACTTCCCCTGCGTTGAGGCCCACCCCAAAACACAAACCCGGCTTCCCATCTCGGATGCGCTTGGCGTTCAAAACAACCATCTCTTCCCAAATATCCCAGGCTGCCAATATAGCCTGTTGAATGGAAACTTGTTCAGGGCGGCTGACCGGCGCTCCAAACACGGCTAAGATGCTGTCACCGCCAAAATAATTCACCACGCCCTGATGCTCTTTTACGGCTTGGCTGGCAATGGCAAAGAACTCGTTCAGCAGGGAGACAACTTCACCAGGCGGCATTTCCTCGCTCAGGGATGTGAAACCGCGCACGTCGGTGAAAAGCACCGTTACCTGGTGGACTTCCCCCCGCAAGGATACGCGCCGCTCCAGGACAGCCTCCCGAACCTCCTCGGAAACCATGCGGCCAAACATCTCGTTGATGAATTCTCGTTTGCGGAGCCCAACCACCATCTGGTTAAAGCCCTCGGTCAGGAAGCCAATTTCGTCGTCGGCAAAGGGTTCTACCTTGATCTTGAGGTTGCCCCCCTGAACGTGCTGAAAGGCTCTCACCAGCTTGAAAACCGGTTTGGCAATTAGCTGCGCCACGACCACGCCCAAACCGACCAGGGCCAGGATTCCCGTCCCAAAGAGGGGGAGCAAACGCCACAGGATGGGTTCTTGCGCCTTGCGGACCAGCTCCTCCCCCAGCACCACGCCCATGTACCAGCCCGTGGGCATCCCCCGCAGGTATAGCGGGGCCGCTGCCTCAATGTAGTCCCCACCCCCCAGGGCCAGCTTGCGGGTGGGGAGAACGTCACCCTGTTGGCTGATCTCAGCCCGGATGCCGGCCGGCAGGCTTCCCCCTCCCCCATCCCCCAGCGAAGAGGCCGCCAAATTCCCCTGGGTATCATAAAAGCGAATTTGGGCAATGCTGGCGGTTTCTACGGCCAAAGCGACCCGGTCGAGAGGGGTTCCCACCAGCAAGAGGCCGGCTAAATCCTCCCCCACTATGATAGGGCGACCGGTATAAAGCACCTCCCCCTGGGAAGTATCCACAATATCAATGAACGCGTTGCCTTTTTGATCGCTTTCTCTGGCCAATAATTTACGCACTATCTCCCATTGAGCGTAATCAGAAAAGGGTTCGTTTTGGTATCCAAAGCCAGTATCCAGGCGGTGCCAGGTCAGCAAGGGTTGGGCCTCGGGATCCAGGACTTCCACGTAGTACGGCTGCTGATTGAGGATTTGGGGATATAGAAGGTTGGTGAGGGTCTCGGTGTCTCTTGCCGCGACCGCATCCGGGACTCCCTGGGTGAAGTTCAGGGAGCGCAGAATGGCCAGGTGAGCTTCCTCGAGATCAACCACAGCCTCACTGGCCCGCAAAGCTGCGCCGGATAATTGTCCCCGGAATTGCTCCTCCAGCGTGCCGCTAAAGGTTCTCCCAACCTGGTAGGCTGCCAATCCCACCAGGAGAGTGGCCACAAGCAAGTAGGGGATGGTGATTTTGTATCTCAAGGGGAGAGATAGAAGGGTGCGAAGGAAAGATTTTTTAGTTCTTTTTCTCATAGTCTGTGGGGTGGGATTTTGGATTGGATATTAGATATTG
>DAOUWT010000060.1 GCA_030666985.1 Chloroflexota bacterium | reverse complement strand
TTTGGCATTTGGGGGGACTGAGGGGGGCAGAAATTAACCAACAACTTTTTAGCACTCCTCCCCACTTGCACGCTTTTTAGCATCGGGTTACAATGCTTTTACTATGAGCAATATCGAAACCCAATACCAACAGGCCCTTGACTATATCTATAGCTTTGTGGATTACTCCCGCACCCGGCAAGACAACCTCTCCCCGGAGAATTTCGACCTCGCCCGCATGAGAGACTTCGCAGCCGCCCTGGGGAATCCGCAGGAGGAGTTCAAGTCCATTCACATCGCCGGCAGCAAAGGAAAAGGCTCCACGGCCGCCTTCTGCGCCGCCGCCTTGCAAGAGGCCGGTCACCGCGTCGGCCTTTACACCTCCCCCCACCTCAAGGATTTCGAAGAGCGCATACAAATCAACCGGGAGCCTATCCCCCGCGCTAATCTGGTGGAATTGGTGGAGGATATCAAACCCCACGTGGCCGCTATCCCCCGCCTGACCACTTTCGAGATCACCACCGGCCTGGGATTTTTATACTTCGCGCAGCAAGGGGTGGATGTAGCCGTCGTGGAGGTTGGCCTGGGGGGACGCCTGGACGCCACAAATGTGATAATGCCAGAAGTTTCCGTAATAACGGCTTTGTACTTGGACCATACTTCTATTTTGGGGGAGACGTTGGAGGAGGTCGCCGCCGAGAAAGCGGGGATCATTAAGCCAGGTGTTCCCGTTGTGGCAGCGGCCCAGCAGGGGGAGGGAGCTGTCCCCGTGGTGGAGGCTGTCGCCCAGGGGCGGGCCGCCCCCCTGACGCTGCTAGGGCGGGATTACCTTTACGAGCGGCTATCCGCCTCCCTGGCGGGGCAAACCTTCCATATCGCCGCGTCCCCCCCCGGGCTGGCAGGTAATCCCCCAAAAATTAACATAAAGCTGCTGGGTGAGTTTCAGGTGGATAACGCGGCTACAGCTTACGCGGCCTTGCAGGTGGCCCGGGAACGGGGGATACCAATCCCCGAAGATGCCATCCAAAAAGGTTTTGCCAAAACAAGCTGGGCAGCCCGCTTCGAAGTCATGCGCCGAGAGCCTCCCGTGATAATAGATTCGGCGCACAACCCGGATGCGATATCTAAGCTGGGACAATCTGTGGAGGAGCTTTTCGCGGGAATGTCCATCATTGCCGTCTTCGGCGTCTCGGAGGACAAACAAATAGAGGGCATGTTCTCGGAGCTATTACCCCGCACAGAGTATCTGATTTGCACCCAGGCCACGCACCCCCGCGCCATGGATGCGGATGAATTATGGGCCGCGGCTCGTCCCTTTGGCGTCCCGGGAGAGGCTGTCCCCAACGTCGGCGCAGCTTTGCAGCGAGCCTTAGAAATTGCAGGTGAGAGTGCCTTGGTATTGGTGACGGGGAGCATATTCGCAGCCGCCAGCGCTCGAATAGCCTGGAAAACATAAAAAGTGGGCGAGTATGCGAGTTGGCGAGTGGCGAGTTGCGAGTGGCGAGTTGCGAATGGCGAGTGGCGAGTTAGAATGTTAGGTCAGATTCCTGTTATCTGTTTTCCTGCTCTCCTGCTCGCCTGTTTTCCTGCTCTCCTGTTTTCCTGTTTTCCTGCTCTCCTGCTCCCTGTTTTCCTGATTCCTAATTGTTTTGGAGAGTAATTATGTCTGACTTTGACTTTGATTTTGACTTTGATTTTGACCCAGACCTGGATTTCGAGGACATGCTAGAAGACCAGACAGAAGAATTATATCGCGTGCGTGATCTTCGTCCCGATTCCAGGGGGCTGATAGAAGCCCTTGTCTTGCCTTTGCGGGATATGATTGTCTTTCCCAACATGATTTCGCCTCTTTTTGTGGGACGCGAGGGTAGCTTGGAGGCTATCTTCGAGAGTCAGGCGCGGAATCAGACTTTAATTGCTCTCACACAAAAAGACCCCAATGAAAATTACCCTGGCCCCGATAGTTTTTTGCCAGTAGGGGTAGAAATGGCCGTGGGGGATTTGCTGGAATTGCCGGATGGTTCTCGTTCGGCTTTGGTGCAGGCCCGCCGGCGCGTGGAAATCGTAGAATTTACGCAACTGGATTCTTATCTGCGAGTCAGGGCCAGGCCTATCCACGAAATGATAGAAATGACCGATACCCTGGAAGCGAAAATGCGTTCTGCTTTGAAGCTTTTTAGGCGCTGTGTGCAGTTGAATGACTCATGGCCCGAAGGATTTTACTTTCAGGCCCGGGGCATCGAATACCCGGGCTGGTTGGCCGACATGCTGGTGACGACTCTTGGAGTTGATATCGCCGAGCGAAAAGCCTTTTTGCTAGAAACTTCTCCTAACCGGCGCCTGAATCGCCTCCTGGCTTTGTTGGCTCACGAGGTAAGAATACTTGAATTGGAAAATGAAATCCGCGCTGAAACTCGCGAAAAAGTAGACCAGACCCAACGCGAGTTCTATTTGCGGGAGAAGATGAAGGTCATTCAAACGGAATTGGGCGAGAGCGATATGTGGACGAGCGATGTGGCTGAACAGCGTGAGCAACTGGCCGAGAAAAACTTGCCAGAACATGCTCGCGCCCGGGCTGAAAAAGAGATTGGCCGTCTGAACAAAATCCCCCCCATGTCCCCCGAAGTCGGCATCCTGCGCAATTACCTGGATTGGATTCTGGACTTGCCCTGGCAGGAGTACACCGAAGACAATCTGGATGTCCCTAACGCTGCCGAAATCCTAGACAAATACCATTATGGCCTGCCCCGCGCCAAGGAGCGCGTTTTGGAATACATTGCCGTAAAACGCTTGCACCTGGAAAATGGCCGTCAGGAAAAGGCCCGGCAGCCAATTTTATGCTTTGTGGGAGCGCCCGGGACCGGGAAAACATCCTTGGGGAACTCCATAGCAGAGGCCTTGAACCGCAACTTTGTGCGCGTCTCGCTGGGAGGCATCCGAGACGAGGCCGAAATCCGGGGGCACCGCCGCACTTATATCGGCGCACTGCCGGGGCGCATCCTCCAGACCATCCGCCGGGCCGGAAGCGCTAATCCCGTTTTCATGCTCGATGAGGTCGATAAGCTAGGCTATGACTACCGGGGCGATCCTTCTTCGGCCTTATTAGAAACCCTCGACCCCGAACAAAATTACGCTTTCTCCGATCATTACCTGGAAATCCCCTTTGACCTATCTTCGGTGATGTTCATCACCACGGCCAACACAATCGATACCATTCCCATGGCATTATTAGACCGCATGGAAGTCATCAAGTTCCCCGGCTACATAGAAGAAGAAAAGCTAGAAATCGCCGACCGCTTCTTGATTCCCCGCCAAGTTGCAGAGAATGGCCTGAACGGGGAAGGTCTCCACTTTTCTAAGGGAGCCATGCAGCGCCTCATAAGAGAATATACTCTTGAGGCAGGCGTGCGCAACCTGGAGCGTGAAATCGGGCGCATCTGCCGCAAAATTGCCCGCGCCAAGGTAGAAGGGAAAGAATACCCCACCCTGATCCGAGTCGACTCCCTGGATCGCTTTTTGGGCCCCACGCGCTTTTTTCCCATCGCTTCCGAGGAGAAGGACGAGGTCGGGGTCGCCACCGCCATAGCCTGGACGCAAAGCGGAGGGCGCACCATGCCCGTCGAAGTCCTTCTCGTAGAGGGCAAAGGGAGGCTGCAAATTACCGGCCAGGTGGGGGATGTGATGACCGAATCCGCCCAGGCGGCCCTGACGTATTTGAAATCGCGCTCCAAGCAGCTCGGCATCCCCCTGGAGAAATACGAAAACCTCGACATCCACATTCACATCCCCGAGGGAGCGGTTCCCAAAGAAGGCCCCAGCGCGGGGATTACCCTGACCGTGGCGTTAGCCTCCGCCTTTACGGGGAGACCGGTCCGCAAGGAAGTCGGCCTGACGGGGGAGATAACCCTGCGGGGGAGGGTCTTGCCCGTGGGGGGCGTCCGCGAAAAAGTGGTAGCCGCTCACCGGGCCGGGTTGAAGCTGATCGTCATCCCCCGCAAAAACGAGGTGGACCTGGTAGACGTCCCCGACCAGGCCCGCGAGGAGTTGGAAATCATTCCTGTGGAGTATATGGACGAGGTGTTGGATGTGGCGTTGTTGGAGAGGTGAGGGGGGGAGGGGGAGCGGGGGAGCAGGGGAGATGGGGTGCGGGAAGCGTGCTCGCCCCCAGGCGTTCGAGAAGCGGGCTTTTGTTGACAGATGTATGAAAAGAGTTTACACTGAAGAAAGGAAGTCCTGACAGGTAGTTGCTTAAATTCCAAAGGCAAGTTAACAGAAGTATTTTATACTACCCAGGCTCGCCATGGCGTGCACTAGCCCGTGGGCTGTACAACGTAAAGCAAGTTCAACCCGGATTATGCGGCGGCTCTGTTATGGATATGTGAGACCTCTTTTTTTCGCCGCGCCGCATCAATCCTTAACGTAACTTTTGTGCAACCAGAGAGCGAATCACTTAAAATGGCGCAAAAACATAACTTTTAAAAAACGGCAACGGGAGTTGATAATAGTAATCCTGTATCTGAATAGACTGCCCCGCGAACACACTGTGGTCAGAGAACCTTAACAAACAACCATGCGGTTGCCAATATACCCAGGCTGAGGTGTGCGCCGTGACCTGCACCATTGTTTTGACGTTGGCAAGGGCCACGGGCGCAGTGTTATGTGTTGCTTGTGCATGTAGCCAAGCGGCTGCCCAGCGGACGAAATTGGCGGCGAAGGCCGCGAAGTGTTCCTGCAAGAACAGGCCAGCTTCGGAGCGCACTTTAAGATGGTGCATTTTGAAGACACCTTTGCCCTCTTTGATACCCGCTTCAATAGTTTGACGGGCATTGTAGCGTTGGAACCAACTTTGCAAATCGGTGGTAACCGGATAATCGCCGAAATGCAGTAAGGTGCTATATTTGCAGGTTTCCCCGGTATAGAAACGTTCCAGCGCAACATTGAGCGGGTAGGGGATCCCGGACAGTGATTTCTCAGCCCAGGCCAGCATTTCGGCATTTTTACCGACGCGCTCCCACCCGGTTGTGTTGGCATGGGCTTGCTTGAGTTTGGCCGTCACCCAATGACTATAGGGCTTGGTGTACAAGTCGTAGCCCATTTCGATGAGGCGGGTGACGTTTGCGTAGGTGCCGAAGCCAGCATCCAGACGCAGGGTGATCTTGACCGGGGTCGGATTGGTGCGATTTTCTTGTTCCAAGTGGCGCAGACGGGCGGTCAACTCGGTTGCCACACGTAGCGCAGGGCCAAGTTTCGCTTGTTGGCGTGCCACCCGGCGTTGTGCTTGTAAGAGGGCTTTCTCACGTCGGGGCAGGCGACGTTGTTGTACCGCCAGACGCGCACGTGCCTGGGCCAATTTGCTGTGAGGCCGTTCTTCCCTTTCGTGAGCCTGATAATTGGCTTCCAACTGGGAGACAGTCGCTTGCCAACTGGCAAGCTGCCCTTGGGTGAGAGCTAATTGGCGTTCAGCAACCTGGCACGCTTCCCTGACCTGCTCAAGACGCGTCCTGATGGTTTGCACATCCGCGTCAACCTGTGTCAGGCGTGCGTGGAGCAACTCCGTACGCCGACGCGGACGAACACCACTTCTAGCTTCGGCAGCCAGCACCAATACTTCGGCCTGTGTACAGGAGACCGTGTCCCCGGGGTGGGGCGTGGTCGAAAGCCACAAGCGACCATACGTGGGACTATGCATGCTCACCATGACCGCCTGATAGCCCAGTTGGATGCGGTCACTCATATGACCGTAGGCAACATTGGGGTAAGTCGTGCTGGTGTTGGAGACCGGACGGCCCGTCAGGTCTCCAACACCAGCCCCTCGGACTGCAACAAGGCCAGATTGATTTCCCGATCAATAAATCCTTGCGCCACGGTCTCCAGTGCTTCCACAATCTGTCTGGCCTCTTCCAGCGTCAAGGTGTTCAAGGTACGGCTCACCCCACTGTAGTCAGCCCAGGCGCCTTGGCCCCAGGCCTGGGCCACAGCTTGGTCTTTGACAATTGGGTGTGCCGCTTTGCTGAAGTCTTTCAAGTACGAAAGCCCACCCAAAATAGCAACCAGAAATTCAATTGTCTTTGTCTGAGGCGAGTGGGTGCAGGTCTTTTGATGAAGCGGGATTGCTTGCAAGGCTGCTGTCAGACCAATTTGTTGGGCGAATTGACCCCACAGCACCAACAAGGCATGGTTGGTCAGTTCTGGCTCGGTTTGGCTCATAGGAATCTCCTTGTTCAATAAGATGTCCTATAAGCTTACCCTTATTTCGCAGATTGTTAAAGTTCGTTTTTTTGCACTTCTAAGGTCTCTTTCGCCCTGACTGTGCAAAAGTTACGTTAATACGTTGTGCGGCATAATGTAAAGGGAGAAAAGAAATGTATAGATCAATGTTTAGATTAGGTCGATTTTTATCAGTATTCCTGATAATTGTGTTACTTTTATCTTATCTAATAAATTCGATTGATTTGTACGAATTTGCAGAGAATAGAATTCTTTCTGTACTTGAAGCTAATCCGGGATTTGAAGATCGTCTTACTACCTATGGCAATAAGGCCGCAGAATGGAAAATATTTGTAAGACCAGAAATTGCTCAAGCTATAATCTCTCTAGGCATTGATCCATTGAAGTCTTTGGGGCTTTGGGAAGAAATTTTAAAAATAGCGGGGGCAATTCCTGGTGGTAGGGCATTTTTAGAAAATATTGAAAAGCTTTCACGAGAAATTATTGCTTTAGCAGAATCTTTAGACCTTGTATCACAAGCTCCTTCAACGGCAGTAAATTTGCGAAAATTGAGAAATTCTGACACGTATATAGGCAAGTATGGATTAGAGCAAATATATAACGACAGCAAAATGATATCCGAAGGACTGAAAGGGGTGAGTAATGGTCTGGAATCTTCTTCGAATTACATCCGTAAAGTTACAGGATTTCCTCAAATATCTGATGTTTTGACAAAGCTTGATGAAGCTAGAGCTGTTGCTCCTACAGGTTTTTTTGAAGGAGTTAGCAGATGGAATTTATAATGGTATTAACGCATGGGTTGATATGCCCGAAATGATGAATGAAATAAGGAATGAAATTAATAATGATATGGAAACATTGCGCTCAATTCGTAACTGGTATCGGGCGGCAGAAATACTCGATTTTCTCTTTGATTTTATCTACTTAAGATCTTTAGCTAACTGGGTAATAGCACGCACTGGTATGCTTTTAGCTTTACTTGCAATATTTATTACGATGGCGGTAGGTGGCTGGACTGGTTCTTTTTTGGTTCAACAAGCGAAAAGACGAGATTTGACTCGTCCTAGAAAACTAATCGTCGATGACAAAAGACAGAAGCGTAGAATTCCTAAACAAACGAAACCCAGCAGACCTCACAAAGATGTTGAACAGTCTCCTCCAACAACTGTAAATATCTATAACATTGGAAAATCTGAAAGCCAACAATCAATTTTGTGTAATTGGGCAAATGGAAAACGAGTAACATTTCAACTTCCAAAGCATGGAAAAATCACTGTTGGTAGTAACTCATCAGACGAAATTCAAACCTCAAGAAAAAATTCATCGCAATCCCAGGTTATTATTAAACATGGAAAATATCGATATTTTATTGAAGTTACTAGTGTAGCTTATCCAACGATACTAAATGGAGACAAAATAGTTAAAGCAAGAAGTGTGAAAAACGGTGATGTCTTACAAGTTGGCGACGTCTCGATTGTATTTTTGTTATGACGAGATGCTCAATTTGTATGATTTTTGATAAAAGTAAGAGCCGCACAACCCTGTTTGCAACGGACGTGGCTACGCCACGCGGGAAAGCGGCACGATTTTCAGGCATTCGGTTCTGAGCAAAGCCGCGTCAGGGTCAAAACCGCCCCGGTCAGGTTACGCCCATGTTGGGCGGCTGAGTTGCATGTACCAGAATTGACCATTTGTAGTTTTTGTGCTACACTTTTTCTATGACTGACGAACAAATCAAACTCTTTGAATACCTGACTGAAACTGGGCGGAATCCTTTTCGGAAATGGTTAGAAGGATTGAGGGATCGTCAGGCTCGCGCAAAAATTCGAGTGCGTCTAAATCGTATTCGGCTCGGAAATTTTGGAGATTGTAAGAGTGTTGGGCATGGTGTTAGCGAGTTGCGAATACCATACGGTCCAGGTTATCGTGTTTATTTCGGACGGAAGAGCAGAACGGTAGTCATTTTGTTGTATGGCGGCCACAAAAAGACGCAGTCCAAAGACATAGCTTTGGCTCAAGAATATTGGGATGATTATCATCGGAGAATGGCATAACGAAAAGAAAATGCCATGTATTTGGTTCTTGAAAATTATTGGACAAACTTCTGTTTTTAGATAGAAGGACTAACAGCGGAGATGGCAAAGTTCAGTAGCGCGGAGTTATAAGATATGGATCAAATTACAGTAAAGTATGAAACCGGTTTGAAAGCATCTTTGATAGATCCAGGCGAAGCAGCTGCTTATCTCGATAGTGCGCTGGAAGAAAACGATCAAGAAATTTTCTTGTTGGCATTACGGGACATTGCTGAAGCGCGTGGTTTTTCAAAGGTGGCACAGGATACGCTTCTCAATCGAGAAAATCTTTATCGGATGTTGTCATCAACAGGGAATCCACAACTTTCTAGTTTGATAACGCTGTTACATAGTCTTAATTTACGTTTAGCTGTTGAAGTTCAGCAAACAGCCTGATGACTTTTTCTGGTTGGGCCACAAGAATACATAAAGTAGGCATATTTGCAGCAATTCCCGACTCTAGAGTAAATTCGTCAATGTTCTCGCGAAGATTCCACGTAAAAAAAGCGTTTTACTCTAGGAAACCCAACAAAGGCTTCGGGAATTGCTGGCATACTTGCTTCTATCTAAAGTGCCGCCCACCAATGAATTGCAGTGAGTGCGACACGAAGTCGCTTGAATAGCTATTGTGACTGAGCAATCAGGACACAATCTGATCTTCCACCATCAGTACCACTTCGGCAAGCTCAGTGCAGGCTCTACCAGAGCGTGCGTCGCTGGTAACGGCGAGGGTTAGGGCGAAGCCTTTGGGACAATGTACCCGCAAACCGTCAGCACCAGATAGTTGTCGGGCTAGGGTTGGAAGTCAACCTTATAAGAGAATTTGAGAGGCTTGAGCTGTGTGCCGGAAAACCATGTCCTGAGCCTGCGAAGGATCATGCGCACGGTTCTTAGGGGAGGGGGTGGCGGTAACGCCGCCTCCTTACCCGACAGCGTGCGGACAAGTTAGGTCTACAAAATTGATAAGGAGGGATGAAAGCGGTTTATTTGGTTCTGGTAGCTTGATTTCTGTTACCTTTTGTGGTAACGTTTGTTTATGAGCAAAATCAGACGCGGAAACTATATTTTTGTTACTTGGATAGGGGATCATCCACCACGACAAGTTCATGTTTACAAAGATGGTAAACTGGTCGTGAAATGGGATCTCGATAACTGTGTCGCCATGAAGGGAAAGGCAAATAACCGAATCCTTAAATTGATTGCCGAACTGGAACAAGAGGAATGACTATGAAAATCAAGAAAGTTACGCCAAATAACCGCAAAAAGGCTTTTGAAATTCAAGCTAACGGTAAAAACTACCTATTTCCATATGTAAAGTTGGATGTTCAACCATTGCCAAGCAATCGGATTGACAAAATCTACATTGATGCGGAATTGGGAAACGAGGCGTTTACCTATGAACTGGAATCGGGAGACGAGGGTACGGTGCATATAGACCATGTTCTTGAATACAACCGCGATCCTCGTTATTTACGGGACATGCTCTTGTACAAACTCACCCTTGTTGTTCAGGAACGTGTACAAGAAAGTGCCCTGAGTAAACGGGAACTCATTCGTAGGTTAGAAACATCCCCTGCTCAGTTTTATCGTCTACTTGATCAAACGAACACAAGCAAATCCATTGATCAATTAATGTCATTGCTTGAGATTCTGGACTACGAGGTTGATTTTGTGGTGAAAAAGAGACCTTCTTTTGCCCCCTCTCTATGAAACTCACCATCCCCACTGAAGAAGATATCCAATACCTCAACGCAGAATTGGCCGAAATGTCTGCCAAAGAGCGTTTAGCCTGGGCCGCTAAGACATTTACCCCCGGCATAGCTGTCAGCACCTCGCTTCAAACCCAAAGCGTCCCCCTGCTGCACTTGGTCTCTGAAGTCTGCCCAGAGATGCCGGTGATCTTCATCGACACAGGGTTCCACTTTCCTGAAACGCTGGCTTTCCGGGATGCCATAAACGAATGCTGCCATCTGAACATTCAAGTAATCCATCCAACCATCACCAAAGAGCAGCTTGAGCGTGACTACGGAAAAGACCTATACCGCCGCGACCCAGACCTATGCTGCTACATCAACAAAGTAGAACCCATGCAGCGTGCCACAGAGCAGTACCAAGTCTTGGTAGTCGGAGTTCGCCACGACCAAACCAATCATCGCAGCGCATTGCGGGTGATCGAGCGCAGATTTACTGGCCCCGTGCGGGTACATCCCATAATTGACTGGTCGCAAGAAGACGTTCAGAATTACATTGAGGAGCATAATTTGCCCATCCACCCCCTCTCCTCGCAGGGATACCCCAGCGTGGGATGCGCTCCCTGCACCCAGCCGGTCAGCGCTGACCAAAACGGAGAACGCGCCGGTCGCTGGGTGGGGAAAGAAAAAGACGAATGTGGCTTGCAGGTGGAGTTTAGTGGGCAGTGACCAGGAAAGCAGGAATCAGGTCATCAGGTGATGAGGTAACGAGATGATGCCCGACCAATCTACCAATTTCCCAACTTACTAATGTACCGTCCTCTTACTCGCACCCCTTCCCCACATGCTCCTCATAAGTCTCAGAAAACAAATGCCGTCCTGAGCCGTCACAAGCGGCCCTGAAATAGTAGTAAGGCGTTTGGGACGGGGAGGCGACGGCTTGCAAGGCCTCCAAGCTGGGATTGCAAATCGGGCCGGGAGGCAAACCGCGTGCCTGGTAGGTGTTATAGGGGGAATTGACCTCCAAATCTGCGGCGGAGAGGGGATTTGTCCACCACGTGCCCGCAGCCTCGTTGTAACCAAGAGCATATTGCACGGTAGGGTCCGCCCCCAGCGTCATATCCACCCCCAGGCGGTTGATGAAAACCGAGGCTATCAGGGGCATTTCTTCGCTAATAATAGCTTCGCGCTCCACGATAGAGGCCAGCGTGACCGCCTCAAGCAACGAAAATCCCGCAGCTTCGAATTCCTCCCGCAGAGAGAGCCTGACCTGATTCTCGAATTCTTGCCAGAAAGCGTCCACCAGCCCCGCCGGGGAGGA
The DNA here is from genome assembly GCA_030666985.1 of Chloroflexota bacterium. Lineage (GTDB taxonomy): Bacteria > Chloroflexota > Anaerolineae > Anaerolineales > UBA11858 > B10-G9. The sequence continues at coordinate 559 of DAOUWT010000060.1, read as the reverse complement.
TTTCCGGGGCAGTTGGTAGGTGCCGGGGGATAAAAACCCCTCTGCGCCCCGGGCCTGGACTTCTGCCACAAAAGCTGCGGGGGATACCTCAACCCCGGCCGGGGGGAGAGCTTCTGCCACCTCCTCGGCGCGCCACCCCGCCAGAAGCGTGAACGTGGTTGCCTGGGGGGTGGCATCCTGCAGGGCCTGGGCGATCTCCACGGGGGACATGGTCTGGCTCAGTGAATGCTCCCCGGCTTGGATGCCAGTGTCCAGGCCGCTATAGATCAAATAGGTCCGAAAGACCTGGGGATGTTTTATTAAATTAGCTGTGTTCAATTGTTGGATGATGGCTTTAGGCGGCTCTTCGGGCCTGATCGTGAAAACAACTGTTTCCCCCACGGGGTCGGCTGGCGTGTTAAGTTTTTCCGATTGAGTGATGAGCACTATAGATTGATAGTACAGCCGCGCCGTCCCCAGGGAAGGAGACGGGGGGCCAAAAAGCTGCTCCGCGCGTTCCGGGATGCTGGACACCATCCCCCCTAGAAAGCATAGGGCCAGCAACCCCAACGTTACCAGG